>JAFGRV010000359.1 GCA_016934975.1 Spirochaetales bacterium
ATTTTTTCATTCTCTTTAAAAATACGGTTAAAATGGGGGATACTATTAAAACCTACCAGGAAGGCGATCTCCGATATCCTGAGACCGGTTTCTTTTAAAAGTCTTTTTGCTTCCGCCAGCCTGATAGCATTTAAGTATCGAGGAAAGCTTACATCAAAATATTTTTTAATATAGCGGCGAATTTTTATTTCCGGGATTTCGCAGGCACGGGATACCTTACCGATTGTCAGATCACGATTACTGTACTGGTCCCCGATGTATGTAATGATTTTTTCAGCCTCTTTACCATAATTATGATCCGAAGGTATATCCCGGCAGGTCTTTACAACTTTATTTATCTTTTTTGCCGATCTTGTTTTGTATTGTTTTAATAAAAAAAAGGACAGAATCCCACCGGTATAAAGAATCCATATAAAAATTAGCATAACAGTCAATGTATGATTATTCTTATAAAAACATATCTCTTCCAAGGTGACTGTATCAGTAAGATCAACGGGGTGGTTTATACCACTTTGAATTGAAACAGAGTAAACATTGGAAAAGTCCCTGGTAAGCCCCGGATCATTTTCGCTCAATTCTCTCGCGTACCACCATTCAGGTGTGTACAGTTCGGCTAATGTTATTGTGTATTCCAGGCATTCTTTCTGTACAGAGATCTCCTTTTGGAGGTGTAAATAGGTGTTAAAATTCTTTTCGATTGTATACCCCGGTATTTTTGTAAACAAAAAAACTCGCATGGAATGGGAATGTGCAGAGCCGATTTTGATTCTCATTACATCAAAGGACTCAAGGTTTATGTATTCATGTTTCCCGATGGCAAACCCGGCATAAGGATTAATAAAACCCCTTTTTAGGGTATAGGTAAAAATAATGTGTTCCCTTGTTGCGTCAAATCGGTTGACAATCGATTTCCCGCCGGATTCCTGATAATCACCGAATGCGGCGGTCCACACATCTCTTCCCGGGTAGAGTGTATATTTTTTTTCTCCGGCACCTATGGATAGAAAGATATAAACACTAACGGACAAAGGGATAATAATACACAATAAAACCATCAGCCCTTTTTTAAAAATGTTCTTTTTCATTCTCTGCTTTTTTTTCTGAACTCCTTCGGAGAAATATCTTCAATGAATCGAAAAAGATTATTAAAATAAGATATATTGTTAAAACCAATTTCCATGGCGATAGCGGTGATACTCATGTCCGTCTCTTTCAAAAGACGTTTGCCTTCCTTTAAACGTAATGAGTTTATATAAGCGGGAAAGGATAATTGAAACTTCTCTTTCAGGATCACAGGTATTTTGTAGGTGGGGACGGAGCAGGCGGCGCTTACCTTTTTTACGGATAAATCAGGAATAGTGTAGTGATCTATTATATATTCGATAATTCTTTTGAGAGCGGGATCTTCCCACTTTTCAACTTCAAGGAATTTATATGGAATAATCACATTATTCATCCTCTTCACCAACTGGTTCTTATAGATTTTCCATACCACATGGATAAAAAGGATAAAATAATAGAATAAGATGGAGATACCGGTGAACAAAAGAAAGTGCGTCGTATCTTTGGAAAATCTCATTCCTTTCAATTCGATGGTATCGGTAACATTCAGGGGGAATGCAGCTTCACTTTCAATGAGAATGGCGACAGTTTTGGAGAAATCCCTCTGTAATCTCCTGTCATTTTCACTGATATTATTGATACCATACCACCATTCAGGTATATAAAATTTTTTTAATGGTAACGTGTATTCTTCTTCATTCTGCCATAGGGGTATTTCTTTATATAAATAGAGATACTTCAAATAATCGGAATTATCCGAAATCCCGTCAATATATAACAAAACGAATATTCGCAATCTTCTTGATTTTGCAGCATCGATTTTGATTTTTAACTCATCATACCCCGAAATATCAAAGAACAACCCCTTTTTTCCTATATTAATACCCACATACGGGAATTGCGCACCCCCGTGCAATGAATACCTCATAATCAGCTTATCGGGAAGCATGGTAAATTCTTCTACTCTGGATGTACCGTTTCCGAATCTATCACCCTCATCGGTATAGGGAAAGAGGATAAAACCGGGATCAGGAAAAAGAGGGAGGTCTTTTTGGAGCAGAATCCATACAATTCCTGTCATTGCAATGCAGACAGGGATAATGATAAAAAAGATTATTTTCAATTTTGTAATCACGATAAAATCTTATTATAAAATAATAGCATAATCAAGGTTATATCATGTCGCAGGCTGCGCCGCAACCTGAATAATTGATTTATGATAAGGTTGCCGTTATAAATCTTTTTGATTTCTTGTGAACCTGTGTTTCCCTCTTATTCCGGATATTCTTGTAAAAAACAAGAATATCCGGAATCTTCACCCTCACCTGTAAAAACTAACTTGTTAAAAAATATCAATGTTTTTTAGGAAATATTTCAAGCAACGGGATCTCAATCACTGTTATGATTGGCTTTAGAACGGGAATAATAAAGGGTTGTCGTATCATTGTACAATCGGAAGCCGGCTTTGCCGGCTATACCCACAGAGGACACCCCGCATTATCCGTGATTGCATAAAAAAAATGCAAAATCTATTATCAAGGAGTATGAACATGAAAAAGATGCTATTATCGGTTCTTTTCACCCTGGTACTGGCGGTATCTCCGGAAGCCGCATCTATTGGTGATACAGACGGGGATAATCAAATCACGATTATCGATGCATTACTGATAGCCCGGTACTATGTCGGCCTCCCTGTCACCATCGATAGTGATGCCGCGGATGCCAATTGTGACGGAGCAATCGATATTATCGATGCACTCACCATTGCGAGGTATTACGTCGGCCTCCTGAATAGTTTATGCGGAGGTCCGGAGGATTTTGTGCACGCTGCGGGAGCGGGCCTTGTCACCGGACCCGATGATACACCTGTGTATTTAAAGGGCGTCTGTTTCGGAAATGAAGTCTGGACCCATGATGCTATCTACACCCTGGATCACAGTGAGCTCGACTTTCCGCGAGTCAGGGATATGGGTATGAACACCATTAGATTTTACATGCATTACCGTTATTTTGAGGATGATGACAAGCCCTATATCTACAAGCAGTCGGGTTGGGATTGGCTGGATCAGAACGTGGGGTGGGCAAAAGAATACGGTCTCTTCCTTATCCTTAACATCCATATTCCCCAGGGGGGATTTCAATCTATGGGCGGGGGTACGGCCCTCTGGGACGTACCGGAAAATCAGAACAGACTCGCCGCTTTATGGAAGGCCATTGCACAACGCTATGCATATGAACCGGCGATAGCGGGGTATGACCTGCTTAATGAACCGGTTGTGAGTGTTGGTGTTGAGCAATGGAAATCCCTGGCCCAACGGCTGGTGGACGAGATCCGTACAGTCGATACAAACCATCTGCTCATCGTGGAACAATTAGCGGGTATAGCCGGTGACTGGACAGCCGCTGCCGATCCTGAGTATGCATGGTTTTTAGTCGATGATCCGTATCAAAACATAATGTATGATTTTCACTTTTATGAACCTGTGGATTATTCCCATCAGAACGCATCCTGGACAACCTTTGGAGAAGGGGGATCTTATCCGGATGAAACAAAAGTGATTCCTCCCCCGGATGTCACCTATGCTGATGGAATCTATGATAATCCGGCAGTTCCTTCCGGTACCAGCGAATGGACATATTACGAAGGAGCCAGATATAAGGTCAGCGATCCGGGCTTAATCATTGCCAAGCCGATTACTTTTGTTCAGAATGTCGGGAGCAGTACTGTTTATTTCGATGACTTTGTCATCAGGGAATATGACGAGACAGGGGAACCGGTACGAACTGTTTATTCTCATGATATAGAACAGGCAAGTGGGGCCGGATTATGGAGTGAGACGGGGACCGGGCAGAGCACTATTGGAAGCTCGGTCTCCCATGCAGGGACGAGTGCATTGTATGTCACCGGAACAACCGGGAATGCCACATGCTATTTCAATTCCCTCTATTTTGTACCACAACTAAATTACTCTTATTCCATAAGCGGTTGGGCCAGGGGGATGAACATTCCCAATGATGGGTGGTGCTGTTTTTCCATCGAATTTGATCAAAGCCCTTCCGGTGAACCGGTAATGTATAGAAATAAGGCATACCTGGAATCGGTATTTGAGCGCCGTCTCCAATTCGGAGTGA
>JAFGRV010000360.1 GCA_016934975.1 Spirochaetales bacterium
GAGGTAATCCTCAAAGGAGACGTACTGCGGAGGGCAATTGGATTGAATTTGGGGATAGAATGAAAAAATAAAAATATTATAAAGGCAGGTGGTATTACCGGTCTAAATTATGGTAGTATAACGATAGAAGGGAATAAAGTTGGTTTTTTCTCTTTATCTTTATATTCGAAAGCAGAAAGGATGTTATTGTTATGGGAAAGAAATCAAAAGTTGCAGTTTTAAGAACAAAACCGGAAACAATATTAAAAGATTATGAAAAGTTATTTAACCTTGCAGATGGGAAAAAAGCACTGGACTCGAGTGCGACAACTTTTTTAAAAGATAATATTTCCTGGCATTTTCCTATGCCGGCTGCAAATACAACACCGTGGCAATTGGAAGGGACTATCCTTGCTTTACAGAATGCCGGATTTAAGGACATTACCTGTGTCCAAAATAAAACAGTCGTTATAAATACCTTTAAAGGTGAGGATCTTAACGGATATCTCCCTATTTTTAAAAGATATAATATTCCTGTGTATTATAATTTTAAAAGTGAAGATATGACTTGGATTCCCTATAAACCGAAGGCAAAGATGATTGCACTTGATCATATCTATCCCAAAGGGATCAGGATCCCGGATTATTTTTTCGGTAAAAATATCGTTCATCTTCCGACAACGAAATGTCATATGTACACAACGACCACCGGCGCCATGAAGAATGCTTTTGGCGGGTTATTAAGTACTCACCGGCATTATACTCACTCCTGGATCCATGAAACCCTTGTCGATCTTCTGGCGATTCAGAAAGAGATACATACGGGTATTTTCGCTCTCATGGATGGGACGACAGCAGGAAACGGCCCGGGACCAAGAACAATGATTCCCGAGACTAAAAATATAATACTTGCATCATCGGATCAGGTCGCAATTGATGCCGTTGCCGCAAAAATGATGGGATTTGATCCCTTAAGTATCAAATATATCAACCTTGCACATGAGCATGGTCTTGGTGTCGGTGACCCTTCGGAAATCGAACTTGTCGGGGATGATATTTCCAATGAGAAGTGGAACTTTGAAGTGGGATATAATTTTCACCGTTTTCTCGCATGGCTTGCATGGTACGGACCCACACGGATACTTCAAAAACTCGTTCTTAGAACTTTCCTGGTAAAATTCCCCATATTTCTCTCTGAATTTAATCATGATTATATTCAATGGCCAAGAAAATACGAGAAAGTGTATGAGGACTGGAAAGCGGATACTGTCTGGGGGCGATTGTTTTCCGAGTATATGGAAAAAGGATATCTTGGATAGTCTTTTTTTTTCTTAAAAGTTACGAAGTTGATAATTTATAATTCTATTTTTCTCCTGTAATCGATATATTTTTAACTCTTAAAAAATGAGGCGCATGTCCGGTGAAGAAACATACGCCCCTTATAAAAGTATTGGAATAAAACCGAAAATATCGGTTTTTTTTACTGTTTTACAAAATATGCTGCCGTAAAGAATGTTCCAGCCCAGTAATCAATACCTGTTTCGGTTGATGTATAATCATCCCACCGGTCGCTGAAGGTTGTATGAGCAGAGGGGCCTCCGATAGTACCGCCGGTAAGTTCCGTGGCAGCGTATGCGGCAAGTTCCGGGACATTTTTCCCATCCGGATTAGCCGCCCTGTGATGTGGGTGTTTCGGGTATTTATAAAGCCAGTTATCCGCGGTATTGCCAACAACAAAACTCATGCCGAACTGGTTTCGGCCAAAAATCCAGTTCATCTGGTCTTTTGCTATCTTCAACATTGAATCGTCAGACGGATCAAGGTCATGGGCAAGTGCGGCGGTCGCCGCTACACCCATCATGTAGCGGCAGGTTCCCCATCCGTAATTCCATTTTCTTCCGTACACGTCCGGTGCTGCGGCAGATGTATTGACATCCAGCTTGAGCCATTCAATGCACTCGTCTTTTGTCACAATTGTCGTATCAACCTCGGAATCACCATTATCAACAGTCGGCGCATGTTGATGATACGCATGAAGTGCGATGGCAAACATATTCGGGAAGGAGAGCACATAGTACGCGGCAAACTGCCATTTTTTTTCCAGCTTCATCCAGTATGCGGCACCTGTGGTATTATTGATGTATTTATCCAGTCCCGTCGCCCGGTAACACATAATACCTGCCAATGCCATGTCGTCATCCATTCTTCCGTCCGGTTGATAGTAGCCTTTTCCGCCGGAATATCCCGATTGTCCGTAATTGTTCGATCCGATAGTATAGATCGCTTCCGCCGCTATGCGGCACCGTGAAGCATAACTTGGGTCATATGCTTCATAGGTAATCGCCATCATGGCGAGGGTCGCGGAGAACCGGCCTGCCACACCGGAGGTGATATCACTCCATACTTCACGGGGTGCACCGCCTTTGGATTGGCCGAAATCATCCTGGTATTCAGGTTTGTGCCACCAGGAGTGGTCGTCATCTCCATCACCAACCTGATAATACATCCGGTTGGAAGAAATAAGCCCGTCCTGAACCGAGGCATCGTAAAGATTAAGAATATAATCTGTCGCGACTTTTACTTCGTTTAATACATCCGGTACGCCATCCGGCGAGGGACTGTAATAGGACCCGTTATAACTCTCGCCATAAACGTCACCGAAACTTTCCGGGAAGGCAATATAAGAATAAAGAAGCATGGCGGAGGCATAGCCGAGAGTCCCGCCAAACTTAACGTGATCGCCGCAATCGTGCCATCCGCCGGTGAGGGTTCCTGCCCGGCTGCTTCCTAAAATGCCGCCGTCCTGAGTGTGGCACGCTTCATGTATCCAGGAATCATAGGGTCCACAGCGGTTAGCTCCAAAGACTCTTAAGGTGTAATAAAGTACTTTATCGTAAAGATTGGGTTGTATTTCGAATTTGGGTGAAGCCTCGGAACCGACCATAATGTAATATGTGCCGGGTGTGGAGAACCCGGAGAAATCCGCCTGATAAAGGGTTTCTCCTGTGCCGCTGTCTGTTCCCAGGCTTGTGCATGTGCCTGAGTAAACACTTGTCTGTGAATTCACATCATAAATGGTAAATGAGCCGCCTGTTCCTGCAACAACAGCGGTCTTGTAATTATCATCAGCCTCATAACCTGCCTGATTCAATCTAATCATTCCGGCGCCGAGGGAATTCAGATTTCCCGGAGTAGGAATTGGGCCGCCGGGTGTTTGCGTCGGGACAACAGTACCCACCGGAGTAGCTGATGAAGCAGGTGTTTCATTCCCGCAGGAGAATGGATCGACAAGACCGACATAAAATTGCGCGACTAATAAAGCATCGATAATATCAACATTGCCGGAGCAATTGACATCTCCGTATGCTGCATTAAAGTTGGAAGGATTAAGACCGACATAATCCTGTGCTATAAGAAGTGCATCAATAATATCTATTGACCCGCTATTATTTACATCTCCCAATTCCTGGCTCAATACGTCATATGTTCCACTGAAACAGAGAAGGATAAGAAGAATAAGTATACTATTTCTTTTCATCTCATACTTCCTTTCATTTTTTTAATTTATTTTTTCTTTTATTGACCTGCGTCCATTACCCAGGCTTTGCCCGCAACCTGAATATTTATAATAAAATGAATTCTACAGACCTTAAACTATCATGGAAAGAAGAGAAAAAGCAATCAGATTAAAAACCGAATAACCTATCGGATAAATAGACTACGCAGGGAAAGTTTCTATTTTTCTTTTACTTTTAGAAGAAATTAAAAATATTTTACATCTGTTCGGGTTTATGCCGGTACATCAAGACCGGCCTGCATCCTGCGTTTTAATATTCTCCGGTTTTCTCATGGCTATTGATGTCCGGGAGATTATCCGATTTATTTCTATCCATAACCGATTTTCTATAAATAAGCCCGACTATTGCATGGAATCCGTAATTATTTATAATACCAAAAGACAGAAGTTTGTTTTTTTCAATCTTGTCTTTTGCGAATTTAATATTAAAACCCGGAAATTGAATCCATAAAAATGCACCGGCTGCTACCAGTATAAAAAGAAACCAGGCATATACCCCATCGCAGCAAGCCGCAACCAAACATTAGTCTGAATTGGATTAGATACACCTTAACTAATTATAATTGGAACTCGAACTCGAAGAGTTCGAGAAATATTATCTGACAAAGGAAGCAAGTAGTCAGTAGTCAGTAGATTTTTTGTGTAAGAATGTAGCAACCTACTTATTTCTTCAAGTTGTGTAAATAAATCAGAATTTTCAGTATAACCCAAATCTCCGGACAAGATTAAATAATAGAGAAAGAAGTCAGTAGTCAGAAGTCGGTAGTCAGTAGGTTTTCATGTAAGAATACATTATTCTGACTACTGACTCCTGGTTTCTTATATCAAGGTAGCATAATCTTCCTTGAACAATAATTTTTGCTAAAAAACAAGAATTTCAGGTATAATAGTATATGAATAGTATCCCGGCTGAATATTTTCTTTTCAGTCATATACGGACCTCCTGTATAAATACTGCAATGTATAAGATCTGCTTATTCATGTCAAATTGTTTTTTTGTAATCCGGCAATTGCCGTGCAAGAGGCTTTTTTAATTCATTTTTTTCTTATTTTGTATATCATTATAGATTTTATTGATTTCATATATTTCCTGTTGTATATGATCCTCCATGGTTTGGTCATTTTCTCCGGAAAACTCCCCTGCGAAATCCCGGGGGAACTCATAATTTTCATCAACTATTTCTACTGTTATTGATGGAAACAGGTTCCGGATTCGTTTATCATCACAATGTATGGAAAACATCGTGTCGGTAATCCACTCAATCCCCGGTTCATTTTTCTTCCTGTTTTTTCGTTTATTCCTTGTTGAGCGTTTTGTTTCCAATCTTTTTTGATGGTTCTTAGGTTTATTCTTCTTCATAATATACTCCTTTAAAATAAAATTGGTAGATAAAACGAAGTTTTATCAATACTCCTTTAAAATAAAATTGGTAGATAAAACGAAGTTTTA
>JAFGRV010000361.1 GCA_016934975.1 Spirochaetales bacterium
GTTTTATCTTCCGATTTTGTTGTAGCGGTGTATGATAAAACTTTCAGTTTTATCTTCCGATTTTGTTGTAGAGGTGTATGATAAAACACAGTTTTATCTTCCAATTTTGGTTTAAAGGAGAAATCTTATGAGTAGTACAAATCAACAAAGCAGTTCGAATCCTTTTATTATTATATTTTTTATTTTTATGGCGTTAGCTGTCCCGGTGGGCGTTTCTTTACTCTGTATCTTCTTTTTAAATCGGCTGCTTTTTATTATTTTTTTGATTGTGGGTATTGCGTATCTTATTTTCTGGACGATTTTAGCCAGTGTCAAATATTTCAATGGACGGGAAGAGAGATCCGATATAGCGGATCGATTAAAAGAGTTTGTCGGGCAGATAGAAGAAGCAGATACTGCACAGATGCAGCTCACCCTTAAGATGATAGGTGATATCAGCGAGAGTGTAAAAGAATCGGCTAATGCCACTCAGGTTGTTGACGTGTTAAATGAAAATCTTAATGCTTTGGCTGGTACCTCCGAGGAAATGTCCTCAAGTATAAATGCCGTGGCAACGGCGGCAGAAGAGATTTCCTCCAATATCAATAGTATCGCGAATACTGCGGAAGAAATGAGCACCAATACGAATAACGTCGCCACAACCACGGAAGAAATGTCGAGTAATTTCAAGGTGATAGAGTACGCGATTAATGATATGTCCCTGTCCGTTAACAGTATCGCGGAGAATGCAAGAAACGCGGTGGCCATTGCGAATGATGCCGTGGGAAAAGCAAAGAACACCACGGAAACGATGCTCGCTTTGGGAAAAAGCGCCGAAGAAATCGGCAAAGTAACCGGTGTTATCCAGGTGATTGCTCAACAAACGAATCTTCTTGCCCTGAATGCGGCTATCGAGGCAGCCAGTGCAGGAGAAGCAGGCAAGGGTTTTGCGGTTGTCGCGAATGAGGTGAAAGAACTCGCCAAGCAGACTGCCTCGGCTACGGAAGATATCACCGGAAAAATAGAGGGAATTCAGGATAGTACGAATGCCGCCATCGAAGCTATCAAACTTATTACCACGACCATTAACCAAATTAATTCCGCACAGGTAAAAATAACGGAAATGGTGGAGCAGCAGACCAAAGCGACGGGAGAAATCGCGAGAAATGTGACGGAAGCGACAATTGGTGTCAATGACATCGCAAAAAATATTAATGAATCCGCGTCCGGTGCAAACCATGTTTCCAAAGGAATTAATGAAATAGCATCCGGAGCAAATGATGTTGCCCGTAATATCGCCGAGGCAGCGACGGGAGTAAAGGACCTGGTTAGCCGGTTAACCGAGACCAGTGTGATGATAAAAGAAGCGAACAGATATATTCAGCATGCAAGTAAAGCGGCCGGCATCTGTAATGACCGGATGAATGAAATGAATGTATCGGTGGATAAAATCTCCGACATGGTGACGGAATTGAATCAGCTTACAGATGGAGATGAAATAAAATAAAAATAAAAGGGAGCAATACAAAAGATGACGGGTGATACAACCACTTTAAAAAATATAAAAATACGAGTACTCATAATACATTCTTTAGTAGAGGGACGTAATCTTCTCAAGCAGTCACTTACCGATTGCTCTGATATTGAGGTGGTAGGAACTGCTCCCTCCGGTTCCATCGGCCTTATGAAAGCACGTGATCTGAAGCCGGATATTATTATCCTGGATGTTGAAATACCCGACATAAAGGCATCTGTTTTCACAAAAGAAATTCTGAGTATTTTCCCCGAACTGGGAATAATTCTTATTACTTCACACGAACCAAAAAAAATAATAATAAATGAGACGATTACGAGTCTTCAAAATGGAGCATTTGATTTTATCAGAAGACCATATGACATGGATGAAACCAGGGAATGGGCAGTACTCCAGAGACGTCTCCTCCCCAAAATACGGATTTTTTCGATAAGACGTTATTCCCGAATGGCCAGAATTGCAGCCGGGAAAACCGAAGACTTCCGGAATCATACGTCTATTGCACGGAATGAAGAGAGATTAAGCTCATCAATCACCTCTTTTAAGAATTATGAAAAGTATGATCTTGTTGCTATCGGAGTCTCAACAGGAGGTCCTGAGGCCCTTTCAATAATACTTCCTGCACTCCCTTCAGATTTCCCGATACCTATTGTCATTGTTTTGCATATGCCTCAATTTTTTACTCAAACCATGGCAGATGAGTTGAATAAAAAATCCAAACTCTCGGTAAAAGAAGCACAAGAGGGCGAGATTTTACAAGCCGGCAACGTATACCTTGCCCGGGGTGGAAAACATCTTATCCTCATCGGTGCGGATCCGCATGCGTTTATGCTTCATTTGGATGATGGTCCGGAGGTGAATGGATGCAAACCCTCTGTGGATGTGTTTTTTACATCAGTCATTGACGCGGTGAAAAATAAGGTTATTGGTATTATTCTCACAGGAATGGGAGAAGATGGCGTAAAAGGGATAGCCGGACTTAAAGCCAAAGGTGCGAAGACGATTGCCCAGGATGCGGATACATCTATCGTATGGGGCATGCCGGGAGCCGCTGTCCGTGAGGGTGTTATTGATGAGGTTCTCCCGCTTCATGTGATAGCAGACAGATTAAAAGAAATAACAGGATGTGTATAAATGCTGGATTTATCTTTATCGGAATTTAAACTTCTAAAGGAATATTTATTCGAAAGCTGCGGCATCGTCATCCCGGAAGAAAAGAGCTATCTTTTCCGCACACGGTTGAACGATGTCATAGAAGAGGAAAAATTTCAATCATTTAATGAACTCTATGATTCTTTAGAATCGGAAAAAGATGGTAAGCTTGAGAAGCAGATCATTGAAATGATGACCACACATGAAACCTCTTTTTTTCGTGATACTCATCCGTTTCAAACTTTCAGTACGATCCTTCTTCCCGAAAGCATTAACCGGAATAAAGTAGAGTCGCTGAATTTTACGCCATCCGTATCCATCTGGTCCGCCGGATGCAGCACTGGTCAGGAACCTTACAGTCTTGCCATGATAATAAACGACCTTCAAAAAAGTAATCCTGAAAAATATAATCACACGACATATATTCTCGCATCGGATATATCGAATCAAGTATTGGATCAAGCTGTAAAGGGTGAGTATTCCCAGAGCGAAGTCGAACGGGGTTTGGATGAGAATCATAGAGCCTCATATTTTCAAAAAAAAGAAAACCGCTGGCAAATTGATGAATCAATCAGGAAAATGATCACGTTCCGTGAAATCAATCTTTCAAAGCAATTGCCTGATAAAATAGGCTCTTTTGATTTTATATTCTGCAGAAATGTTATCATCTATTTTTCTATTGAATTAAAAAAGAGGCTCATCGATTATTATTATAATGCTTTAAAGCCCGGGGGAATACTTTTTATCGGGGCATCGGAAAATCTTTATAAAGTAACGGATAAATTTAATGCCGAATATGTCGGACCGACAACGTATTACAGGGTAAAAAAATGAAGGCAAAGGCGCTTGTTTTATCTGCGAATGAACTTGTATCCCGGCTTATTTCCACCGCGGCCCTTCAATTGGAGATAGACATAACATACTGGGATAATAAAGAAAATATTTTTAAAGTGATAAGTGATAAAAAATATGATATCCTGTTTATCGACGAGTCCATTCTTAATGCGAACGGCAAGGGATTAATCTTAAAGATAAGAGACCTGGATTCCATAGACAATCTTTTTATCGTCGTATCATCCACAAATAATAATTTTTCGCGTATGACACAGGATTTGGGGGCGGATGCTTTTTTACCGATTCCTTTTTCTAAAATGAAGTTTAATTCTTTATTCCGGGGAATTCTGGATCAATCCCGGGTTATTCTTATGGTGAGTAATCCCGTAAGCGAAGTAACCGATTTTGCCCTTTCCCTGACAGACAAAGGATATGAAGTCGTTCAGGCTTATACCGGGGATGAGTGCATGATTCTCACACACAGGCACTTCCCCGACCTCATCATTTCCGAATTAAAGCTCGCCGATATGTCCGGAATTGATCTTATCCGGAAAATAAAAAAGACAAACCTTGCTTCCCGGATTCCCGTATTGATTCTGACCGATGAAAGCAGTGCGGAAATGATAGAAGAATGCTTTAACTCAGGCGCCAGGGATGTTATTCTTAAACCTTATAACACCGAATCGAATATTACAAAAATAACCACAACCGTCGCTCCTGTGAAAAAAGGAAGAAAGGAAAAGGCGTTAATTATCGATGATAGTCTTTTTGTCCGGAATATGATATCCAAGATGTTTAAAAAACTGGGATTCGAAGTTGTTGATGCGGACAATGGACTGAACGGA
>JAFGRV010000362.1 GCA_016934975.1 Spirochaetales bacterium
ATTATAGAAATCCTATATTTACAAATTGAAATATGAGCAAAACCACTTTTTCGATTTATTAGCACAGCATTATATAAAGTGATCTTCTTTCCTGAATAATCAAAACCATGTATAAACTTATGTTGACGATTTTCACTAAATATATCTTTTAGATTTTTATTCATCTCTGTAATCTCTAAATAAATACTTTCATTTGGTGAGAAAATCAAATTCCCAGCGAATTTATTCTCAGGAATCTCAGGAAACCACCAGGAACCCTGCCAATTATTTATTTCCATATACTTTGCTTGCCTTTTAATATACTCACGGCGATATTACTCCAAACCTTGAATTATATGAAATTTTTTAAAAAACAAAATCAACGAAATTCATTATACAATATTCATCTGTTTATAACTGCTCCTTTTCAATTATATTAACAGATTGCGAAAAGTACAACACAAAAGTAAAATAATTATAAAAAATAAGTTTTTTCAAACAAATCCAACTCAACTAACAATCACCACTATATTGATACTTAACTGTAGGTTCAGGACAACTATTTAGGAGTAGTCTTTATATTCTCTGTCCTGGTATAAAAATCTCTTTAAGGAAAAATCTGAAACTGTAAATTCATTGGCTATGGATATAAAACCAAAATTAAGCCGTATTTACTGACTTGTTTATATTTGCACTATAAAAAAATCCGTCTTAATCAGTTTAAAATCAGTAGGTACAATCCTCTCTATTCAATGCAAAACTGTAATATTATATAGTGAAGAGGTAAAAACAACGGATTAAGACAAATTCTAAGCAAATTTTTAGAAACCAGCAACCCATAGTCGAATCTCTTACATTTTTACAACAACCAAGAACTCCGGCAGCAGGTAGCCGCATGTGTGCCGACCAACATTGCGCCGTTGCCGTCTGTCTGTCCACTTGCTTGCTTTTATTCCTGCCGGTTATGACCTCGGGCAAGGCGGAAGCCAATGCCCCTGCCGCGGCCGCCTGGGACGTTGTAGCCCCGGTACGCGAAACGGACGTACCCGGCGACGTCGAACCAACAACCGCCGCGGAAAACACGGGCCACACCCTTTTCCGGACCTGTGGGATCGGAAACTGGTGATATCTTATAATACCCTTTTGCATACCAGTCCCAGCACCATTCTACCACATTACCACTCATATCATACAATCCAAGCTCATTCGGTATTTTTGTACCAACCGTCCGGGTTTTATTATCAGAAGTTGAATCGAACCAAGAAACTTCCTCCGCAATATTACTTCCCGCGTAGACATATCCTTTACTCTTATTCCCGCCCCTGGCAGCGTATTCCCATTCAGCTTCTGTAGGCAACCGATACCCGTTTTTGCTAAAATCACAGGTTATTTTCTTCCCGCCCCCGGTGTAACAGGGAGCAAGACCTTCTTTTTTACTTTTCCAGTTACAGTATAAAACAGCATCTTCCCAACTTACATAAATAACAGGCCGGTTTCCCCTGCCCCATCCTCTATCATCAGGTTTTTCTGTGCCGGTTGCAGTACAAAAGGCATCATATGCGGTAAATGTCACTTCATATTTTCCTATCCAAAAATCCTCGGTAATTCGTATCGTATGTACTGGTTTTTCACCATCTTCTCCATCATTTGAACCCATTTCAAAGCTCCCTGCTTTCACTAAGACCATATTCTCGGGGTTTTCGTCATCTTCAACAATTGTCGTACTACTGTTTATTGCAGTAAGAGCCAGATCGCCAAACTTTTCTCCATATATTTTTGTGTACGGACACTGTTCAATGTCCAGTTCCAAAGCATAATCAAATACCGTTTTCATCACATATTTTTCCAGCTCACTGAACGAGACAATAGAATCGTTATCGCTGTTTGCCTTGCCTTTCAGGCCTTCTATTAAAAACCGGGTAAAAATCCCATAGTCGCTTTGTTTGTCTTCATACGAATACCAGCCTGCTTTTGTGGCATAGAAAATAGCGGCAAGTTCTGCTTTGCTGTAGATTGGCGTGGAAAAACCCCCGGCTTTAAGGCCTTTAGATTCCTGCATTTCTTCCCTGCATGCGTCAATTAAAAGCAGGGATTTTTCTATCTTTTTTTCTTTTAGTTTGGATACGATGTAATCCAGCTCAAAAGAGGTCTCATAGGGTTTATTAAGGCGGACATCCGCGGGAACCAGGTAGCTTTGCCCTTGGGCATCCGCGATGCCGTGACCGGAAAAAGCAAAAACAATTAAATCATTTTTTCGCGCCATTTTCATAATATAATCTATCCTATCCTCGATATTAAACTTTGTGGGATAGTTTTTATCTTTTAGATCCAGATCATCTGTCATGGTGTAGACCTTATCGAACTGACCAATTGTATTAAAAATTTTCGCGAGGCCTTTCGCGTCGTTTTGGGCTTTTTCCAAGTCCGCAATCTTTTCCTCCCAGTAGTCTTTTATACCGATGCACACAGCCCACCGCTTTCCTTCGTTGCCTTTTATTTTTTTTATGAGTAAACCTTTAGCGTCTTGCGCGGCTGCACCCTGGCAAAGCAGAAAAAAAAGGATACAGACACTTATACAGTATTGTTTTTTCATGAAAATTTCCCCCTTGTTTGTAAAACTCTTAATACTTATCTGTTTATTGTAATATAAAATATGAGGACTATCAACATAGTTATGAATATATCAGCAATTCGTAATATGGAACCACAGAGTCATTGCACACTCGTTTCTTCTCACCACAGAGGCAATAGAAGTAAGGAGGATTATTGCATATAGCAAATGATAGAGAAAAAGAATGTGTTTAACCACAGAGGTAACAGAGAATATATTTTCATTTTTTCCTCCTCTATGTTACTCATGAGTAACATAGATAATTCTTTTCATCCCTTATATGGTACAACCAAAACCGGACAAATGGATTTTCGGACAATATGCTCTATAAGATTGCCGTGGAACAACATCCCCATACTTGTCTGGGTTCTTTTACCAATAACAATAAGATCCGGAGAATTTTTCCTGGCAAATTCGAGAATAGTTGCCTGTTCATTTCCAATAGTAATATGAATTGAATAATGTTGATGGGAAGGAATGAGCGGCAAATATGTTTTTTCCAATACGTCATCAATCGCCTTTTTTGCCGATTCATCGACTTTTTCTATTTCGTAAATATAGGTTTTCCAGAATTGGGCGTCCGGCTCATGAATAACATGAAGAATGATAAGCTCCGAACCTATCACCCCGGCTGCCAGATCAAGAGCATACTCGAAAGCATGGAGGGATTGACCGGAAAAATCAGTACAAAATACTATTTTGTAAAATCCATGTTTCTCACTCATCCGCGGCCTCCTTTTTATTGTAAAAGATTCGGCAATAAAAGTGTCAGTTGGGGAAAAATGATCAAAATAATGGCCGCGAACACCAGAGCGGCAAGAAAGGGCATCGTTCCTTTGAAAATTGTCTGGAGCGGAATATCACGCTCCATTCCACTCACAACATAGACATTCACCCCAACAGGTGGTGTAATCACTCCCATCTGGGTCACTACGACAATCATAATGCCGAACCAGACCGGATTATACCCCAGATCTTTGATAACAGGGAAAAAAATGGGTATGGTAAGAAGAACGAGAGCCAGGGCATCGATAAAACATCCTGCAAACATATAAAACAGTAAAATAATAGAGATAACGAGCCATCCGGGGATTTCCAGAGAAATGAGCCAGGATGCAAATTCCAGGGGAATTTGAGTTACTGCAAGGAAATGACCGAAAATGACAGCACCGGCGACAATTACCAAAATCATACATGATGTCCGGATTGTTTCCTTCAGCGACCGGATAAGGGTTTTAAAGGTTAATTTTCGTTTTACTATTGCGATGATAAGGCTCCCGGCTGCCCCGATTGCTCCTGCTTCGGTGGGAGTAAAAAAACCGAGAAACATACCACCCATAACAACGACAAAGAGAAGAATAGTTTCGACAACACCTTTTAAAGATATAATTTTTTCTTTTATGGATGTCCTGGGGCCTGCCGGACCATACTGCGGGTCCCTTTTACAATTTATAAATATAACCACACAGAATAAAAATGCGATGAATATTCCAGGTAAAATCCCCGCAAGGAATAATGTGCCGATGGATTGTTCCGTCATAATGGAATAAACGATTAACACGACGCTTGGCGGGATGAGCATGCCCAGACTCCCTCCTGCGGCAACACATCCGCCGGCAAGAGCGGGGGAATAATTATATCGTTTCATTTCCGGCAGCGCAACCGCAGACATTGTCGCCGCCGTCGCGGGTCCCGAACCGCAGATAGCCCCGAACCCGGTACATGCACCGACTGTCGCCATTGCAAGTCCTCCGGGCAGACTACCGGTCCACTTATATGCAGTATCAAACAATTTACCGGAAATACCTGAGTGAAAAGCCATCTGCCCCATAAACACGAATAACGGGATAACGATAAGATCGTATGAAGAAAAAATATCAAAAAGATCACGGGTCATCATTGTAAATGCGGCATGGGGTGAAACAATCAGGGCAAAACCCGCGATGCCGATACCTGCCATGCAATATGCAACAGGCAGACTTGTAAGCAGGAGAATAAAAAGAAGCAGACAACCGGCTATACCGATAGTAAATGGAGTCATGGGTTTATCATTTCCTTTCCCGGATGGAGAAGATTCTGAATAATCACAAGAATGACGATGAAACATGAAAAGGCGATATAAAAAGGCAGCCAGAATATGGGGAGCTGCAAGGTTGATGTTACTTCTCCGGCATTATAAAGAGAAATGCCATAGATACAATTTTGATATGTCAATATTCCAAAAAGAGCGATGGCGATGATTCTTGTGATCGAATCGGTAATTATCCTTCCAATACGATTCAATTTGTGAAAAAAAAATTCAATGGCAACATGTCCTTTTACCGCGGTCGTATAAGGGAGGGCACCCCCGATTATTATTACTCCGGCGATACGGACGAGATCATATGCGCCTATTAAACTTGTTCCGAATATACGCAGCACAATATCGAGGCAGGTAATAAAAATAACAAATAATATCCCAACACCGGATAAAGCAGCCAGCGAATATACTGTAATAAGGAGGATCTTTTTCAGAGGTGAATTCACGGAAAAATCATGCATTTCTCTACTCTGTTTTATTTTGATTTTTAATAAAACCAAGGAGATCCGATAAGAACTTTTCTCCGGGGAGACCTTTTTCCTGCGTCTGTGCCGTATAATCATCCAGGAGACCCCGGACCGCGTTTGTCCATTCCTCGTTTTCCCGGGAAGGTAGTGTAATAATCTCGTGCCCAAGATTTACCACAAATTCTTTTCCCTCTTCATCTGCCGTATCCCAGGCTTTACCGTGTTTTAAGACCCATTCTTCGCTTGTTTCCGTAAAGATTTTCCGGACATTTTCCGGCAGATTATTCCATGACTTATTATTCATCACAACAAACATAGCAGTAGTATATCCTATAACTGATGTATCAATGACATATTTAATCACTTCCCCCTGCTTCCACCCCTTTAATGTTTCAATCGGACAGAAGGTTGCATCGACAACTCCCTTCCGGAGAGCCTCATAAGTTTCGGGCTGACTCATCCCCAGGGGGATGCCGCCTAATGCTTCAACAATTTTTGAAGATAAACCTGTGGCCCTGATTTTAATGCCTTTTACATCAGCCAAAGAACGGATCGCTTTTTTTCCCGCGATGATGCCGGGACCGTGAGCATGAATATACAATACATGAGTATCCTGTATTTCTACGGGATTATATTTTTTCACCATTTTGTCCGCTGCCAGAGTTGCAGTTGTTCCATCCGGATAACCCAAAGGAAGATCCAGGCCCTCGATAAGAGGAAATCTTCCCCGGGTATAGGCAAAGCAGCTCATTCCTATATCCGAGATACCATTAACAACTCCGTCATAACAATTCGGTGCTTTTGTCAACGCCCCTCCGGCAAACAGGGTTATCGAAACAGTACCACCGGATCTTTTCTCTATTTCTTTTGCCCACGCCTCGGCTGTTTTGTATTGTATATGGGAAGAAGGAAAAAAGATACTATATGTTAATGTGATATTCGTTTTTGATTTACCTTGACAGGATAAAAAGCAGAGGGATAAAGTAATGACACATACTGCAATTATTTTTACAGATCCTTTCATGGACAACGCCTCCTGTTACTCCGTTTATAGTTTGATGATACACGGTTAGTGTAAAACCGGGAGAGAATTAGGTCAAGGTTTTTTACGGTAAATTCTTTAAATATTTCTGAATTCTACAGAAGTTATGCGGCAAATTTATGATTATGAAATTCGAAATTCTATAGCTTGTTACAAATTTTTAAAATAAAAAAAAGTTGCACATTTTGCCTGCGCCTTTTTACGTATGAAACTCATTCACATCACACTCATGACGTACATAATGTGCACCGGACAAGTGGCAGATGAAGACGGAAGGACAATTAATATAAGGTAAGTTTTCATAAAACAATGAGGGGAAAGCGTATTTTTTTCATCATGGGGTTTGCAAGAAATACGGAAGAATAA
>JAFGRV010000363.1 GCA_016934975.1 Spirochaetales bacterium
AAACTGTTACTTATGCTGTTCATAATCATATTCTACTCTGAACGGCATCATCGTGCAATAATAATTAATGTAAAAAAACTTTTCGAATATAATATAATCAAGTCTCGCACTAAGGTATTATTCTCTTTACATCCGGGGACCAGAACATATAATTAATTATTGATAAAGAATGTATTTAAACCATATAAAAAATTTTACGGTTTTCCTCATATTATTAAAATATTTTTAAGTAATTTATCTTTCCTGTTATTTAATAACAATCGAACATTATCATACAAACTATTTAAAATCAGTATAATCTCATTTTATACATTTTCTTTTTTATAACTTTTCAAGATAAAAAACATAAAAAGCTGAAAAATATGACGATAGTATAAAAGAGTCACATTAATACGGTTATAATATTTTTTTGGAGAATGACACATGCCTAAAAGACCGGACGCAGAATTAGTAAAAACATCAAAGTTCCGCGAATTGGAATTTTATGTGATGAAAGGCAGAAATGAAAGCGCCATTTATGCGGACAAAGAAATCGATATCACACATACATCTGAATTTATAAAGAATTATAATAAAGGTAAAAAAGGAACTGGTAAAGTAAGTCTTTTTCATGTTATAGTAGCTGCCTGTGTACGATGTATTACCCTCCGGCCCCGCATGAATCGTTTTGTTACAGGCCGCCGTTTATGGCAGCGTAATCAAATCATCCTCTCCTTTGTCGTGAATAAAGAACATAATGAAAATAGTGATGAAGTAAATGCAATGATAGAATTCGATCCTTTTGATACATTGGAAACAGTTCACAAAACCGTCGATCACCATATCAATCAGGCCCGGTACGGAGAAAATCCGAATGAAAAAGATATCAAACTTTTCGGCAGCTTGCCACGCTGGCTTATTTCATTGATCTTTTGTTTTGCCCGCTGGATGGACGAACATAATATGCCCATTTATTCCATAACAAAACAAGTGCCCATGTGGTCGACCTGTTTTATCGCCCATCTGGGATCGATTGGTATCGATGCCGTCTACCATCATCCATTCGAGCTGGGAACAACAAGCATCTTATTTGTCATCGGAAAGATCCACAGCGTTGGCCTGCGGCCCACAACTCAATACAAAAAACCTATATTTTTCTTGACACCTGGAAATTATCTATGAATCAAGACATAGATGCGGGCCAACGCTAAGTGCTACTCTCACAAAAGATCTTGGTAAAATCCCAAGATTTTTTGTGAGAGTAGCACAGATCTCAGCGAATGAACAAAGAAGGTAAACCGAAAAAAGTCATTAATATTAAGACAACCATCGATGACAGAATCGCCGGCGGGATATACACGGGACCAAGTTTGAACCTCTTTAAAAACCTTATAGAAAATCCCGAATTCCTTCTAAAACCTCCCGAATTATCCCATGCTCAACTGGATAGTCTGATGTTAAAGAAATACAAACATGAAAGAATTCTCAGGGAAAAACAAAAAAAGAAAAGATGAAAATAAGTTGTATTATTCCGGCATATAATGAAGCGGAAACTATAGGCAATGTTTTAACGGTGATAAAAGGACATCCTTTGCTGCAGGAAATAATCGTAGTTGATGACGGTTCAAGTGATAATACATCCGGGATTGTAAAGAAATTTAGTTTTGTTAAGCTCATCACCTGCAAAAAAAATTGCGGAAAAGCCTCTGCTGTAAAAAAAGCCGTAGAAGCCTCCCGAAGTAATATTATTTTATTATTGGATGCGGATTTGATTCATCTTACAAAACAAGATATAACAAGACTTATCCGCCCGGTGACAGAAGGAGATGCGGACATCACCATAAGCTTGCGAAAGCTGAAACCCATTCTGAATGAGTTTGTCCGGATTGTCAAAATGGATATTTTTACCGGAGACAGGTGTTTTAAAAAAGATCTCCTTGCGAATTTACCAATTACTAAAAACACTCCCGGGTATTCTCTTGAAGTAATGATGAATGACTATATACTTAAAAATGATTACAAACTGATTGTCGTTGATTTTAAACATGTTCGATGTCTTTATAAAGTTGATAAAATAGGTATTCTCAAGGGTTTGCAGGGAGAGATTAAAATGTTCCGGCAAATCCTGAAGGTCATGACCTTCAAAGAAATGGTGAGACAATATTACCGGATGATAAAGAGAAGAACTTTTTTATATTTAGCCTAACTGCTTAGCATTTAGATTAACTGCTTAGCATTTAAAAGCAGGTTCTCATAGTTCAATTTTCCCTCATAACTACCTCTACTCCCCGTCTTTGGAAGGATTAAATTGGAAGCACAAATAAACTTCATGACAACTTCCGCCTCTCAGTTATTAAATCTTTTCTCTGCCAATTCTTCGATTTTATTTATTTTTTCTTTAATTAATGAATATAATTCCATATGCTTTTGTTCGATTTTTCTGACCTTATCAATCCATAAGTAAAACCGTTTTTTATTCTTTTTGTGAGCCAGTTTTTTTAATGTGTCAGGTATTAATTTTATAAAATACAAATTTTCCTCTGTATTTCCGTCAATCTTGGAGACGATTTCCTCCAGTTCCTCTTCTTTCGTCCGGCACACACAATGAGAGAGAAGGTTAAAGAGGATTTCCGTTTCTTCTGTTGTCAGTTTATTTATTTCGTCAATTGGAAAGAGCTCAAAGCAAGCGTTAGATGGAAATGTCAATTTTTGTTTTCCGGTGTCGAAGGTTATTTCCGTTCCGCGGATGGAAACGCAATGGGATTTCATTTTTTTTAATGAATATTTCTGTTTGAACATGAGGAGTATTTTCTTTTTATTCACAACCGCATCGACATTTTTTATTGCCGTCTTTGTAGACTTCTCATGGGTATTAATTGTAAGTATAAATTCAATATTCGTATTTAAACGGCTGTTACTCTGTTTTCCGCCGCGATACTTCGTGTATTCATTTGTCACAATAGATATTTTTCCTTTTTTTCTGCAAATATCTTTCATCACCTCAAAAGGAATAATGCCATCCGTACTGTAGCTCAGGAGAATATATCTTGCACTTAGGTTTTTAATCAAATCCGTAAAAGACGAAACTGCAAGGTCCTGATAACAATAATCTGATTTTGTGGAGACCCAATCCTTTCTAATTGCCGCTTTTTCTTTCAGGACTCCTTTTTCATTAAGAGTGAGTAACGCGGGTATTTTATCCCACCGGGCGATAGTGTTGAGCATGTGATAATTGCTCCCGTATTGATGCTGATTATAAGGAGGATCAAGATAGGCAATATCAATGTTTTGCACCTCATTCTTTTTCACGAGAGTATTGGCATCTTCGCTGAAAATATGAACAGGGAACCGGGAATCCCAAAGACAGGGCATTTTTAATCTTACCGGTGTGAGGATTCGTTTTAACGCGTCCTTATTATGTCCCCCGAAACCTTTATGGAATGCTTTAAACACCCCGGAGGTATTCGTGTGAGTGGCTGCTTCATATAACAACAAACTGATAAGAAGATACCGGATCCGGTTATCTTTCCCAAACTTGAATTTTTCCTCGATATAATTTCGTATTTTATCTATTGCCAGTGCATTTTCCCGTGTATAAAAAAGCCGTTCTTTTCTAAAATCGACTGCATCGATATCAAATGTCTGCGGGGCATAATATTTCGAAATATATTGCTCGTTTTCTTTGGGATTCGGCAAATCATTTATCTTTTCCAATAATGTATTAAATTTTCCCCGGCTCCCGAATAGTTCGATAATATCGGTTTCATTTGTCTTGATAAATCCATTATTAATGATATATGAATAATGTTCCCAGTCATTTGAATATACCTCGAACTCTAAAAATTTACCGAGACGAGAAACAATCCCACTCCCTGCGAAAACATCAAAAAATTTGAGACCCGGTGACAATTCCCCAAGGGATTGTTGCATCGCTTTATAAATTAAATCCAATAATTTTCTTTTATTCCCAATATAAGCAATTATTTGTTTTGTCAAAAATGGGTTATTAAAATCCA
This sequence comes from Spirochaetales bacterium, assembly GCA_016934975.1. GTDB lineage: Bacteria > Spirochaetota > Spirochaetia > SZUA-6 > JAFGRV01 > JAFGRV01. Next base: position 3,996 of record JAFGRV010000363.1, read on the forward strand.
CTTATCGATCCTTTATATACTCCATCAGGTTTCACGGTCGAAAATCCTGACAATTTATTTAATTGTCAGAATACTTATAACCGGGATAGTAACATTAAATTGGGAATTATAGAATTCCCCGGTCATATTTTCACAAAAAATATATTTGCTCTGCAGGACAGATTGAAGTGAATTGTCATGGCTTTTAAAAGAAGTGAGATTGAACTCCACCTCCACTTCAAAAAAGAGGTGTTTAAACTTTTTATAATTCTCCCAAATATATGTTGAATATTCGGAAATAGACATACTCCCGATTTTCCGGACTTTAACGGCATCTTCAAGAAATACACAGACTAAATCGGGATATCTGGTTCCATTATAAAGAATTAAACACGTCTTGTTTTCCGTCCACCTGATATTATTTTCTTTGTCTCTAAAATAGTCTCTTAAAATAATCTTTCCCTGGTAGCTTTTATCGATAAACTTCATAACCGTGTGACTTTCTTCACCATTCACGGCGAGGCGCCGCAGACGCTTATTTATGTTTCCCGTCGAAGACAAGCCTTGTGTCACCTGATTTTGGAATTGTTGTTTTCTCTTTTCGTTAAAGGTAATATTGGGATTGATATTTTTTGTTTTTTCCAATACCGAATAATCCGTTATGAGGAATGGTGTCAGGTCGATAATACTCCCATCCGTAAAAACCATGGAATTATCAATCATTGCGAACATATATTGATAACTTTTCGGTAATTCCACATTATCAATTATTAAGTCATGTATATCATTTTTACGTACCAACAAAATATCTTCGAAATTTATCAATTCATTTATTGCCGGCGAATTCATGGCGGGTTCATCCTGTTCAACCGTAATAACATTTTCAAAAATTGTATTATAATCATAATCGAATTTTTCCGATTTTATGAAACAATAATAAAGATTATCTTGCTCAATCAACAAACTTTGGAGAAATATCTTATATCGCAGATTTTTGAAATTATAATAATTGGGTTTTATCACATCAAACCAATTATAACCTCGATTATAGATTGTGTATCGATTAAGTATTGATTTGGAACCGACCGCCCCTCTCCCTGTTTCTAATGCCGGATGGGGTAAAAAAGCAGATATATTTTTATTAAATTTCCTTAATAAAAGGGCCAGCCACCCTTTTTCCGGGTCGGATAAATTTATCTTTCGATTAATGAGGGCGTTTATCGGTTTTAAATTAAAAAACACGGAAAGCAATTTGTATGAGAGTTCATCGGGAATTTTCTCAATAATACAATAATTATCATCAAAGGTTATTCGTGCCGTCTTCAGATTGAGTATTGTTTTTTTCAGGATAGGCTCCAGTGTTTTTGTAAATTTATTTAAATTCCCGGATTGGGATTCTTCCGAATCAAAAATAAGAGACAAATTACCGGCATACCCGGACCTGAAGGATTTTAAATCTTTGTAGCGGGAAGTGAAAAGTATGGGAAACATTTCGATTATATAGCTGCATATTGTTGTATTACTCAGTTCTTTCTTTAAATTTTTATGGTCTAACAAATAGAGAAAGGCACGCAATGAAACATTATCAATCTTTATTCTTAATGTAATCAGGTAATTTTCCTTTTATATTTCTTTCTTGCGTCTTTTGTACATCCTAAAGTCACCTTTTGCAACTGCTTATTGTATAGTTCCTTTTGAAGCCTTCTTTTTCCGGCGCTTTATTTTATACAATTCATAGTCTGCTAATTTAAGAATCTGATCAATGTCCATAACGGAATTATTAGTATTAAAAGAAGACAAATAGATGCCGATGCTCATGGAGATCGTATAAGGGTGGTCTTTTTTTTGATTCGTTTCATCGATATATTTTAATATTCTGGTCTTAAGAATATCGGCAGTCTCGCTATCAGTCTTCGAAGTAAATATAGTAAATTCATCTCCCCCAAGCCGGGCTATAATATCGGTTTCACGAAAAGATTTCTTCAGGATTTCCGCGGTCGCTTTGAGTGCGTTGTCCCCTTCATTATGACCGTACTGGTCATTGATTTTCTTTAATCCATCCAGATCAATATAGAAAACGATAAAAGGCACATCCTCACGTAAGCAGTAGCCCAGCTGTTGTTCGCTTAAGGTGATAAACCCGCGTCGATTGTATAATCCTGTCAATTCGTCCGAAAGAGAAAGTTCCTGCAAGGTTTGAAGCGCCTGCTGCAGCTGCTGCTCGGTCCGGTGACGGATAGCAATCTCATCCTGGAGTTTCCGATTCAGTTTTACCAAACGCTGCCGTGTAATACTGCTCCGGATAACAGCGCTCAGCCTGGTCCTTACCATTTCAAAAATATTCAAATCCTTGGCATTAATTTCGAGCGCTACTATCCCATACGAGACACCTTTGTCAAAAAGCAATTCTATTAACATTTCGCAGCGATTTTGAGGATGGCAGCGAGGATGAAAAAGTTCTTTTGTCGGGTATAATGCCTCTGAATCCTCGAATTCCTTTTCCTCACCATCCTGATAACAAAAAAATAATTTCGACAATCCATCTCGCTGATACGTTAAATTATCAAAAAGACAAATATGACAGTTACTTATATTGGCGGCGGGAATTATCTCTTTGATCGAAGCAAGCTGATCCTTCAGCAAGGGCATTGCTTCGATATTAGATCCGATGTTTTCGATACGGTGGATAATGTGCTGGGAAGCAGATTCTCTCATCACCCTATTAAGAAAGTCTGTTTGTACGAAAAATTCTGTCATCATCGCCTGCATCTCGCCGATATGTGCTTCTACGTACTGCTTTTCTTTTTCAGGATAATCACCACCGTGGTATTCCTGCTGCAATTCCAGAATGAATGTAACCATTTCAGATTGACGGACATTCCTTTTTATCGCCGAAAGGATAATACTATTCCAGCATTGTAATACATTATCACCCTCATTATCTTTCGATAAGAGTGAAACAGCCTCCCTGAATTTCCTCCGGTTTTCCACAAAAAAATCCCCGTTGGGTTCACTATAGGATGAGAGAATACTTCCGGAAGATTTTATCCGGTTGCTCAGGCAGCCGCAGGAATACCGGTAAACGACCTCGGAACGCAGAACCATCACTCTTTCATCATCTTCTCCGTTTATAAGTCGAAATAGTTTTTCTGCAGCACAATATCCCTGGGAAAAAAGGGGCTGTTCAATTGTCGTAAAGGGAAAATCGAAAATTTCACTCATTTTCAGATCATCAAAACCGGTCAATGCGACTTTTTCGGGAATTGATATTTTCCGTTTCCAGAGTTCATCCCAGGCACCTATGGCCATATAATCATTGGCACAGAGCACAGCCTCCGGCATTATCCTGCTTTCATCCAGAAACCACTTTAAGGCAATAGCACCGGACTCGATAGTAAAACTACCAAAATAGAGATGTGAATCGGGAAGAGGGATTCCATGTTTTGAAAGGGTATGCCGGACAATTTCCAGACGTTCGGCAGCTTCTTCATTTTTTGGGGGACCGGAAATATAAGCGATATCCTTATAACCGTGCTTGAGGATCATATGTTCCACAAGCTCTTCAAATCCCGGTTTATTATCAATTAAAACCGAAGGAATCTCCGGCAGATCGACGGCCATACTTACTATCGGCAGTGATGTGACTTGCCGGATCTTTTCCAAAAATCTTGCGGTTCCGGAAAGGTTGCTTAACGTGGACGAAAAAAGGATAAAACCTGCAAAAAGCCGATTATTATCCATAAAATCATAAAGCAGTTCACGATTCTTCTCCCAAATATAGGGTGAATCGAGTCTGCCCACAACAAAAGTAATCAGATTGATGTCAAATTTGGCAGCAAAGGAATGTATTCCCTTCAAAAGTGTTCCATGATACATACTGTGATTGTCCGGCCAATCAAGGATAATTCCGAAAGTCAACCTGTTTTTCATCATATGAATCAATTATAATATATTCACTAAAAAAAATCAGTAAAAAATACGTCACTTCCAATCCACTCTCTCCCTCGTGATCACCCCGGGATCATCCAATAAGACTTCCGCCTTTCGATTACTGATGAGAGACCAGGCTAATCCGGGAAAGCTATGCCAGCTTACCCAATAGGCGATTGCCGGATAATCATCGAGCAGCCGTCCCGCGTATCCGGTTGTATCAAAATCTCCATTTTTCGCATGTTTCCCGGAAAGATCGGGACCGTATTCAGCCATGCCCAGGGGTTTGCCCATTGAGAGATACTTTCGATAATCGAGGATATCCAATTTGTCGTTATAACTTGTTCCGGCAACAATATCCACAAACTCATCTCCCGGATAGCACCAATCCACCGGGCGGAGCCAGGCGACGGGAAAAGAACTTCCCTGGTTGGGAGAATAGACCCAGAGGAGATTATCGAGATGTTTTTCTCCGGAAAAATAACGGAACATATCCCTGTAGACCTCGATAAAAGGCGAGGGATCAGATTGATGGGATTGTATGCCCCACCAGAACCAATTGCCGTTCATTTCCTGTAAAGGCCTCCACAGAACGACAACACCGGCATCCCGTAATTCCGCGAGGGCCGCGGCAATGCGGTCAAGCTTTTTCCGCCAGACCGGATACACTGGCGAATCCGGGTCCGTAAGCCCGGGGAGATCTACTCCGGTGAGGTCCCGGCTCGCTCCGGGGCCATTCCAGGTTCCATGATTATTGATAAGATCGGACTCGTCATTGACCCAGGGATTGTGAGGTGCCCAGTTTATTGTGATGAGACCGCCCTGTTTCCAGTACTCTATTAAAACGGCATTTGCCGCCGACAATTGTCCGGGGGTATAAATCCGGTCATGTTCATAATCCACCCCGATCATACCGACCCATTTTCCGGTGAGATTATAAAGGTTTTCGACCATCGATTGAAATCCATTCAATTCATGGGATGAACCGATCTGGTCCCCATGATAACAATTCTGCCCCGAAATGACTCCGGGCTTCACATCTTTGGAAAGATCCGCAATATAACGCAGCACTGCCGTTGCAGCTGGTGAAGCATGAGTGTTGGCAGGAACAGGGTTCCCGATATCCTTATGTGTGTCTGTCGTCGTGCAAGATACAATAAGGAGAAGGGGAATCAGACTTATTGAACATGTTATTTTTCGAAGAAATACCAGGTTTAAGACAAAAAAATTCATATCAACCTCCGGGGAATACAAATGGATCTGCACCTTCGACAGAGAAGACCGACTGTTAAGTCCGTTCCTCCGGCGGCGGTAATTTTCTTTTGATAGTAAACCCGGGACCGATTCAATACAAGTAACTTCATGAAGAATAGTAACATATAGTTAAAACCTCCGTAAATGTATTTCTCCATAGTCACTATAGAAATCCCTGAGATACTGTTTATATCCCTTGAGAGAAAACCATCCTGCTTTTCCATAATCCGGATACGCTTTTTCAATATGAAATTCCTGGGCAGGCATATAGCCGAATCCGATTAAATAGAGCCGGTCACCTTTGCTATTTCTACAGGCATCAAGAATAAGAGAGGTATGTCCTTTGGAGGGATTATCAGCCTGAATAAAAAAATTACCCGGTTCGGGAGTATTTTCCACACATTGTGATCCTCGTTGTAATGAATGGGGATTGGTAAAACTCATGGCTGTCCGCAAGAATGCCGTAAAATCCATAGTACTTTCTGTAAAGTATTTTCTTTGCCCCTTATAATCGAAGAGATAGAGTAAATCCGATTGTCCGGAATCACGGAAATACTCTGCCCAAAAACGCATACAAAAATCGGCGCATTGTTCAAGATCGGTGTGAAATAAAAGCGGTTTCGCAACTACCGCGAGGAGGTTAAATGAATGGGCTGATACGGTTGTGCCATCGAAAGCGATTATATCTGTTCCGGACTTTATCGGCAGCTGTCGCAGCCACCGGGGAAAACTGTTTTCATTATATATAATTCTCTTATAACCGGGGGGTGTGGGGATATCTTTTACTTTGGGATTATCCGGGGGTACACACGAAAGAATCGGGAATACCAGTAATAATACAATACAAAGTCTTTTCACACTTCCGCCTGTTTTTATTATAATTCATATTTCAGGAATAGAGAAGTTCTCTCCCGTCTTTTTCCGGGTGTTGACATGAATTACAATTGAAGTATTATAAAGGTGTATTTCATTTCCTTTCACTATGCCTTTCATGGAAAGGCATAGTGAAAGATACGAAGAGAGTGACAGGAAACAAAACACTCTAACAATTGAGTAAATTCAGATGATATAAGGAGATAATAATGCGTTCAATAATTATAGGATGTTTTTTATTACTCTGTCTGACAGGTAATGCGGATATTTTTTCCGTGCAGGTGACGAAGCTTATAGCCTCATCGACACTCCCGGATCTCTCATACAAGACTTTTCCATACGATCAACGGCACATCCGTTATAGTGCAGACAAAATCTTTGATAACAATCCTGAAACAGCATGGTCGGAAAATGTAGAAGGACCCGGAATTGGCGAAACCATCAGCCTTGAATTGGAACGTGAAATTAAAGTGGATTCGGTCGATTTTATGGCGGGTTACTTTATAGACGGGTTTTATAAAAAAAACAATCGTATCCGGTCATTGACGTTACAGATCCCGGGAGTCAGGGATATACATCTTTCTCTCCGGGATAAGATGCAGAAACAAAGCTTTAGATTACCGGAGAATATTTCTTTTTCCAAAATCACCATCAGGATTGATAGTGTGTACAAAGGCGACAAGTGGGATGATACCTGTCTTGCGGAAATGACCTTTTCGTATTTAAGCAACACCTTTGCATTGCAATGCCCGCGGATTACTTTTAAAGATAATAAATACGTTTTACCGGCAATGGAACCTTTAAAAATTCTCATTGTCCGGGATGATAACCCGATAGCCTATTTTTCTTTGGAACGTGACAATAACCTGACCGGAATCCTCGGACCGGGACACCAAATGGGGAGAAGTCTGGATTTTAGTTCCTGGGAGTTCGATGATACAAAGGGAATCTTTCATCTCAGTTACTCATATTTCGGAGGAACCGGGAAACCCATGGGACCGGAAGACCCGGGACCGCCTGAGTTGATAAATGACTCTGTACAACTCATTCTCCTGGGAATCAACCTCATGAAGAATTCTTTTTCCGATTCATGGGATCTGGATTGTTATGCTGCCGATTTTTACGATGTCTTAGAATCCTGGAGATGATAAGGTAAAAAAATATAATCTCTCTTATTCCATCTACCGGAAGGCTTCTAAACACACCCGCTTGAGCAGCTAGTACCGCAAGTTCCTATACACGACCCGATACAATTTGTAGAACATTCGAGGGTGCAATTTCCCGTACAGGTACTTATACATTCCGTATCACAACCGCCGGTACAACCTGCTGTGCATGCGCTGGTACATAATGTTAAACAGCCGGTAGTGCATCCTGCCCCACAATCAACAGTACAATCATTGATACAATTATTTGTACATACGGAGGTACAATCCCCCAGACATGCTGTTGTACATGCAGAAGTGCAATCATTTATGCATGCAGTCGTACATCCGGAAGTACAATGTGTTGTACATCCGGTGGTGCATTCAGCTCCGCAGTCAACAGTACAATCGTTCATGCATGAAGAAGAACATCCGGAAGTACAGTTTTCAGTACAGCCCAAGGTGCACGCTGCACCACAATCTTCCGAGCAATCGAATGAACAGGTAGTTGAACAGGCAGAGGTGCAATCATTTATACATGCGGTTGTACAGGCAGAGGTACAATCATTGATGCATGCAGTTGTACACGAGGAGGTGCAATCATTTACACATGCAGTCGTACAGGCAGATGTACAATCATTGATGCACGCGGCTGTACATGCGGAAGTACAGTCATTGATGCATGCAGTTGTACAACCGGAAGTACAGTTTTCAGTGCACCCCGTTGTACATGATTCACCGCAATCCTCTGAACAATTGTAGGAACAAGTAGATGAACAGTCAGAAGTACAACCAACCGCACAATCATCCTGGCATTCTGCAGTACAGGTATTTTCACAGTCATTGGCACATGATGCTTCACAGTTAAAACCACAGGTATCCGGTTCCGGTTCACATCCGGTAAGAGTTATTCCTATGACAGCCAGGGAAGGAATGACAATTGTCGCAGTATTTTTAATAAAATTCCTTCTGTCTATTTTCTTTTCGGAATTTTCACTAAAATTATCCGCTTTATTTCCGGCCATAAACAATACTCCATTTGTACTATACCAAGGATTTTACCTATGGATATTAATTTCACTAATTTTATATTGATGAGTAATAAACCCTTAATAAAATCGATTATTAATTATCGAACTAAATTATTTTCCATTTTTATAAGAGAGACATTAATTCATATTTACTCTGCATTATTCTATCATAGATATTCGCACTTATCAAGAATAAAATTGATGATCTCTCCACTATCGAACAACAGGAACGACAGCTGGGATAGAAAAGAATACCTCCGCCCAAAGTGCCATTAAAACCAACCTGTAAATAGTTATTTTGGCACCGAAGATTCAGTTTCCATTTCATTTCCCGTATATTTATTAAATACTTCAAGATTGGGAAAATTCAGTTCAATGTTATATATTTCATAATTAACAGGTTCATCAATTATAAATATTTTAAAAAACAACTGAAGTTTTTCATCTGCAGCTACACTTGGGATAGCTTCGATTGGTAAAAAATAAAAATACCCATTAATTCCATTTCTTTTCCCATAATACACTATGAAATCATCTCTTAATACTTTTATACTTTTAGCAAGATTCAAGAAAAATATGGTTTTTTCTTTATCTTCTTCGACATCAAAATCATCTAATGCATCCTTTGAATATAAGTCATAAAGTTTTTCATAATTTTTACTCTTTATTATTTTATTTAGTTTTTCTTTTAATACATATTTTTCATGATTTGTAAATGTTTTTGGTATCAGGATAGATTTTATATCTTTGCTATCCGGAGCTAATTCCTTTTTTTCAAATAAAAATTTTATGGCGCTCAGTTGATCTTTATCATCTATATAGAGTAAAGCAACTCCGATCACATCTTTTTTTATAGAAAAATGTTCACGATCATAGTCATTATATTTTAATGCGTTTTCCAAATAACCGTTTAAAACTGCATATTTTGCAATTTTTCGTGCAAATACTCTATGGTCATTATCTTCTTGCGGCTTTTTATCGACAATCACATGTATAGCAAATAAAACCCCCCCGGTTATGACAGACCCTTTTATTTGCACGGATTTATTCTCTATTTTCCACACTTCCGGGTCTGTGATGGGAAATTCACTCAGTTCCGAAACCTGAGAAAACACGAGTGCATTGAAGAGAATTGATAATAATAAACAATATGTAAATAATTTCATTAACACCTCCATAGAGTAATTCCTCCATACATGGGTACAGAGATATTACTAACGTAAACCCGGAAATTAAATTTAACGATAGACAGAAACTTTCGTCTGTGCTATGTAATAATAACTCTCAATTTATTAAAAAGTTACACGATTGTACCATTTATTTATGCTTTATGCAAGACACAATGTAGTATAACCCTGAGGGCAGAAAGGCAAGGGTCGTTAACGCATAACTGATGCATGTTAAATCATCTTTTTTATCAACCTTAAAAAGTCAAATTAATGGCTTCAATTTCTGTCACTTTCCGGTCTCCATAGCTTATGACATGCAAGGCTGAAACAGTACCTTTTATGATTCTATTTTGATTATTAATCATATCTACAAGTTCTTTGCATTTCACCGGATCGTTTGTATTTCCTATTCCAATATGCGAATAAAAGTCGATATCCAATCTTTGTGTACTTCTTAAAATTCCCGAATAGCACGCATCATGCAGTTTAACAATATTACTATTTCCTTCATCCGGAGATAAAAAGACATAATAGAAACTACTCAGCGGGTCATTTGTCATCATGGCGCATCGAATAGTAAAATCAAAACTTTTAAAGGTTTTTACTTTATCTTGAATTTCGGTAATAAATTGAGATTGAGAAATACCAAAAGTCGGAAAAACTATCGTGAAATGAGGTTCGACAATTCCATAAAATAAGGTATCATATTCTTTGCGAAAATCATCAATCCATTTTAGATCTGCATCTGAAAGTTGAGGATATGCTATGACTAATAATGCACTCTGTTTTTCATCGATATACGACATATGTTCTCCTTTATTTATCTTTGCATTCACCACATTATAAACTAAACATCATTATTTATCCGCCTTTTTACAGAAAATAGCACCGGTATAAAATAATGAGGCCAGAATTGGAGTGCATTTTGATTTGCTGATTCAAAATCCACGTGTATATTTTTAAGATCTTTCCGATTGCACCAATCAAAAACATTATTAAGTAATTGCGTTCCTAATCCGGATTGTCTATACTCTTCTTTAATATATGCGCCTAATGGATCGATAAGTCCTGTATGTGTCCTCACCAGAGTAATGGGATCATTTTCTTCAGATACTCTTACATTAATAAAACCAACAATTTTATCTTCTTTTAAAGCAACAAAAATAACATTATTTTCACCAGTTATATAGCTTTCAACTTCCTCATGGGTTTCAACATCTCTTTTCAGAAAGAGAGGGGCACTTCTATAATACTCGTTAAACTCCATTAATAATTCATGTATATCATTACTATCTTGAATCTGAGCCTTCCTGATTTGGAAATCACTATTCTTTCGTTTATTAAAATGATATTTTACATCCTGAAAAGCATCCACAACATAAAGCCCAAAGCCTGATTCATACAGATATTTTTTTAACAACTCATCTGTTGAAAAGTGAGTAAATAAATGGTTTAAACATCCTGCCCGGACTAATTTTTGAGAAATAGTACTATACATTATTCGATATAATGATATTTTATATTCTTCTTTGGCAGAATGTGCCATAATCGGGAAAAAAGCCGTTTTTTCATTATGGAAATCAAACATATCATATGTCATATACCCTGTAATTTCATGGCCATAACGAACAATGATACTATCTTTATTCTTAATATGATCCTTAATGAACACTCGAAAAGCACTATCATTTTTCCAATCTTCAGAAATAAATTTATATTTATTGGTGAATTTACTATAATGTTGATTCCAGAGTTTTATAATTTCATCACTATGTACTTCCGTCATAGTTTCAATTTTTATGTTTGATTGATCCAATTTTTCAAATTGTACCATTTTTACTGCCCCCTCATTCTTTATTTTTTGATTATTGGCAGCCAAAATTCTATTTTATCATAATGATATACTTCCATTTCAGGGCCAAATGCATGAACATAATGAGATGCCGGCAGCCATTCTTTGAAAGCATACATTTCACAGTCGAATAATGCGTTTATTTCAGTGCTGTTTTTTGAGAATATCGCCCACTCGAATGGTTTTACTTCATGGATTTCAAGATCATCGGGAGGGAGTACACTATCCGGGTACTCAACTGCGATAAAAAAATCGAAATCCCTATTATCCGGATCATTTTCAGTGCAGGATAAACCGATATGTGTTCCCTTTGTAACCGGACACCCATATTCGGTCCTGATTTCATCCAACCGATTAATAAGTCCATTTTCATGACTTTTATTCCAGAATTCAGAAAAGTGTTCCAACTTTGTAATATAGGTTTTCCGACCAATAATTCTAAATGCGTCCTTCTGTTCAATTCTTACTTTAACCAATTTATCTTCTCCTCACATTTATTTCTTATTGTCTATAACATCGAACTAAAGAAAAATCACTACTATACGTACTCAGATATCAGGCCCAACAAATTTCTATACCTTCTGAAGATATATCTTTAACAAATTTTGTTATATCAGTAAAAAGGAAACCTTTTATCCCATTCTTTATAGCTACATCAATATTAGTTTGAATATCGTCAAAAAATAATATTTCATAATTATTCATATCTGCTATTCTCTTGAGCTCACATTGTACATGTTCCCAATAGCGATCATGACATTTTCTAAATCCCATATTATAAGATATGAAAGACCCATCAAAATTCTTCGAAAAGTTCATTGATTCAGATAATAAACCGGCTCGAATTCTTTCCTGATCAGTTCCTATAAAACATAAATAGTGTTCTTTACGTAATTTTTGAATAAACGAGATAAGTTGTTTATCCACATATTTAATTTCGAATTGAAATTGTTGATGTATATACTCATCGGCAGTATTGTCCCAATGAAATTTATTTAAAAACGGAATAATGACATCTTTTATATCTGCTTTCCCCATAAGACATTGATCATTTTCCGGACTGCCATAATATGCACTTAAATATCTTACTGCATGAGGATATCCTTCCTTCTCAAGTTGAAGACTATAATAGTGAGGAACACGAATAAGAACTCCGTCAATATCAAATATGAATATCTTTTGTTTACTCATTTCTTACTACTTTTAAAATCAAGAGCATGAAAATATGCCGCATTAAAGCGGCACGAATATTTATCGATTCATATATCTTCATTCATTTCTGATTTTTAAACACATGCCTGGAATATTTCATTATCCTGCAAAATCTTCTCTGAATCCTTTCATTAATCCCTTTCTTCTTGAAATTACCCTGCATCTGTTTGCAAATCCATGACAATTGCCGCCTCTGTCGGCAAACGAAATCTTTATATCTTTTGGAGCCAAGCTGTGCCTAAGACCCAACCGGTACTCCGGCGCACTATTTATGGCTAAAAACATAGAAGTTCTCTTGTATCATCAGGCAAATGATCGATCCCGCCGAATTCTTTCAATGGAATCGATTTTATTTTTGCTTTTTTTTCCGGCGATACATGAGTAATGGCCATTTCCTTACTGCCACCGATACTTTCACAATCATCTTCGATGAGTACATCCGGCATAATTCTTTCCACAACATCTTTATAAGTTTCTCCGACTCCTCGATGCTCTATCCGTCCTATGGGAAAATCATATTTTATTAATACCTGCTTGATTTGTTCTATCTCGTTATGTATCCGTCTACTCGTCAGATATATGATTTCAGCACCGAGATCATGCCAACCCTTGACTTGAGCAGCGGCATTCTTTATGGGGATATAGCTTGCATAGTTATATATCGATGATTCCTTCATTTTCACTTGCATCACAATTTCTTCACGTGTATGACCGGCAGCATTTTCATGCATGACGATCGTACCTTCCGTGAATATCATAATTTTCATAAAATCCCTTTTGTCGTACTATAACCAAGGCATCAAATTTCTTGTAACCTTTTTCTTTACGGGTGTATGCCTTTTATGCTTTTAAGGTTCCGTCTCCCGTTTTTCGGAACAAGACATTTATGACTTGAACCTCTATAAATATTTCCTTATCAATTATTTCTATCTTGTAATTATCCTTAATATCTTTTGAAAATCTTTGCAGTAGTTTTTCATATCTTATGTCTATGGGTCTTGGATATCGCACATATGAATAGAATATTTTTTCAGGATAAAATAAGAACTTCTCAAAAAGACCCAGGAGTTCGTCTTTGTAATAGAAATGTTGATGGCCATCTTCCTTTAATTTCTGATATTCATCAATAAACCCTTTTGAGTCTGTAGAATATGTTATCGGGTCAGATAGAATGAAAAATCCGTTATTTTTTATTACTCGATTTATTTCTTTTAAAAATCCGTCAATTTCCGGAAAGTGATGAAAAGCATAGCGAGAAATAATTCCATCAAAAAAGCTGTTATCAAAAGAAAAAGACAAACCATCATACGCTTTAAAAATAATGTTTTTAAGATTATGATCTTTAATCAACTTATTATTTATTTTAATCGATTCTTCCGCGATATCCAGACCTGTGAAAAAAGCATCTTGAAACCGTTTTGCCAGGGCAAATGCCACATAGCCGTTTCCCGTACCAAGATCCAGGTAGTTGCCATTACTCTTCAGGTGAAACATATTCAGTAAAGATTCCAGCTGTTTATCATCACTGTGAATCTTTCTATATTCATGGGTATGTAAATCCAAATCAAATCTCTGTCTGGCTTTTTCGATATCTTCGTTTTTCATAATCTTCCCTGCTTTAATGACACCATAGTGACTGAAGTCAAATCCTTTCCGGCGCCAGTGCATAAAAACTCTACAATGTTGAACATTGCCGCTATTTAAATAAAAATATTTTCATTCTACTTTTTTCCCGTATTTATGCACTTCCCGTTTTGTCTGTGGGTACAGAGCGTCGTACAGGAAATTGGACACATCCGGCTCTGCCCGGGAAGCGATATCGACAGTAGTGATGCCATTGGCTTTCATGCGCCGGAAACATTCTTTATTGAGAGCCTTGGCAAAACCCCGCCGGCGATACGCCGGATGAGTTCCCACCGGCTCAATATATCCATGATGTTTTTTAGCCTGATCATGCCACCCGATACAATATGCCACCTGCTTCGAGTCAGGCGAAATGACCGACAGGTTATATTCATCGATGTAATCAGGCGAGGCCATGAGACTTTTCAGGTTGTGTTCCGTATACCCGGTAGTATCGAAGGCACTCTGCACTAAAGCGACCCGTCCGGAATAATCAAGGGTTGTTGAAAAGTTTTGGATAGTGAACCCATCTTCCAGGGTATAGTTTAAATCGATCTGACCCGGATCATAGGTTCGTTTGTTTTCAAAATGACTCATAAAAGTGAATCCCTGCTTTTCAAGGAGGTGTATTTTTTCCGTATCACCGCGAAACACATCAATCTCGACAGCTGTTCGTGTGACGGCCCATGTGGTTTCTATCCAGTGAAATATCCCGGGATAAATACCATGATACCCCGGAAGCACTTCTATGAACAAGTCATTTCCACCATATTCCGAGATACAAAGCCCCAGGATTTTCCGGTTTTTATCTCTCCGGATATGAACATTATCCCTGAAGAACCGGTCATTCGTATCCTTATTTGCATGAATAGTATACCGCCAATAATTCATTCTCCCGGATTCCCAGAGCATAAAAGGATCCTTGGCCGATAAGGTATTAAGAAACTCACATATCTCGAAATATTCTTCATCCGTATTCATATAGATCGTCTCGTCCGTATAAATGTCATAAACTCTTAATTTCATGACATTAATTGATATATTTTAACATTATCTTGATTTTTTCAAGTATTATTCATTAAAATATATAAAATATCGCTTGTTTCAATAGCATCCACCTTATACTATGGAACTCCATATTATAAGATGTTAAGCTGATAAATATAATCTGGCAATAATATCATCTACAGACGTAGATTTGATAAATACATAGATTTCAGTTACCCAATTTCACTATAAAGAGTAATGTTATTCTGTTTTCCATAATTATCAAACACTTCTTATCAATTTATATTTTTCTTAGCCGGACTAATATAACCGGAGGAATTTCCATCCATTCAAATTGAGCAGAGTCTTCATTTGATGTGAAAGATGGTTCCTCAAGTGCATCCATAACAAAACCTTTTTCAAAACATATTCTTAATAAATCAGAAAGAGAACGATGAAAGTAACGTGTAGCTACAGGTTGATTATTAATTCCTACACCTAAATGACTTTCAGGCCGCTTATATTTATATAACATAATACAACTTCGTGTAATTATGTTGTTATCAACTTCTTCCTGTTCAAGATATTTTTTCATTCCCGGTGATTGAAAACAAGGATGAACTACAGAAAAGACAAATACCCCGGAGGGTTTTAATATATTTTGAAGGGCTTCTAACAAAGGTTCAATGTCTGCAATATCCATCAACCCCATATTTGAAACAGCTGCATCAAAATTATTAATTCCCAGAGCGAGTAGTGTTTTATAATCAGTAGCGTCGATTACTTTATATTGTATATTCTTTTTATACTGTTCAGACCTTTTAATAGCACAATCAATCATAGTCATACTAAAATCGAAAGCAACAACATGTGCTCCCAATTCTGCAAGTCGTCTGGAAAAATTACCGTTACCACATGCTATGTCCAGAATTGATAAATCGGAAACATTTCCCAATAGATTTTCCGTATACGGGCGTATAAGTTCACGATGAAAGCGATTATTTTCATTTCCCATATAATCATCCCAGAATGAAGCATTCGTATTCCATCTTTTTTTGCTTTCATCCAAATATTCATTAAAATTATACATTTTCTCTCCTTACATGTACTCGCCATGGATAACAAACTGAATTGTTATTTTGACTTAATCCGATTTTGAGATAATATTATAGCATTAATCTTTGTTTCAACTTTTAGTATTTATTGTAAAAAGTTTATTTTATCGGCGGTTTCTTAATTTTTATCAATTTTACCGCATCGACCAGCTCGTCTTCGGTTGTTACCCGGTAATGTATCCACCCGCCTTCTCCACAGGGATATTTACTTTCCCATAATGTCCTTGTTTTCGGTGATAAATCATCAAAGGTATCATAAAATCTTTTCAGTTCATTTTTTCCTATTTGAATCGTTATTGTAAATGCTTGTCTTTCAAAAAATAAATAAAATAAATGTTTTGACTTATGTGAATATTTATTTCCCCATCCGTAATTATTCCCGAAAGGGAATTTAAGAGCACTATTTATATCATAATTATTTTTTAAAAATGTTTCTAAATCTGTAAGAAGATTAAAATGTGTTTTTCCAAGATGTTGTTGAATTTCTTCTTGAGTCGGTTCTTTTTCTTTATTTAACAATCTTTCGAACATAATAATTTATATCCTATATAATTTTTATTATGAGGCAATTAATTCAATAGTGTCAATCTAATTGTACTTCTTATAATACATTATTCTAAATCCGCAGATAAAAACAAATTACCGTTATGTGAATTCAACTGTTTCTTTTCTCCTGATGAATGCCTCGTTTACGGTTTTTGCGCGATGATAAAAAACCGGTGACAAATCAATTCCGGCTTTCCCCCATATTCGTTAATATATGAGAAATCCCACCCGGAAAAGGAAGCCTCTATCGCTTCCCGAACCTTTTTTTGAAAGTCTTCCTGATCTGTTTTTGTCAATAACATTATTACTCCCTATAATGGTATATGCGGTATCTCAATCCATCAACCTTGAATTACAAATTTATTTTTTACAGCACTTATTATCGAGATGACTAATGCAACGAGTATCCCGGGACCAAATAAATAATATTTGATTATAGTAAGAATCGTCTTTAACCAGCAGAGCGCATCGACTTTAGCAGGAAAAACAAGAATGAGGAGAAATAGCGAGATATTCTCAAAGAGATCCACTAGAGCTACTAATGATACCAGATTGAGCTTCTGCATTTTGCTGTTTCGAAGAAAGCCTCGTTTAGCGAACCAGGATATAAAAAAACCTAGAAAGAAAAAATAAATAACCGGCAGCAATAAATCCCATGTTATATGAAGCAGAAACTGATTGAAACGGCCACTCTCTCCCCAGTCTGTTACTATTTCATATACCCTCCCCGGGGAATATAGTTGTGGTTTATCCAATGAAATCATAGTTTCATCTATGTGGAATAAATCCTCGAATACCGGCAGTAATACGAACATCAATACAAGCAGTACGAATAGCACTCCTATAATCCACAGTTTTGTTTTAGTATAAAAAAAAGATGAAAGCTTATTTAAACCTGAATATCCTGTCATTATATTAATACCAGCCTTGAATCATGAATTTATTATAACCCTTAATTGTATTTAAACCGGGGGATGCGAACACTTTTCCGTATCATTTTTTTCCCTTACACTTCCATTTTCTCTATTTTAAAATACACGGGTCGTGTGGCATCGGTACAACAGGAGAGTATTACATTTTTATCTTTTGTCCACATCCCGAAATTGCCATTCGCTCCAAATCCGACGATACATTTATAGATATCGTCCCAGGCCCATGGACAAAATCCGCCGGGCAATCCTGACCAGGGATCAACAATAAATTCCTGCCCTTCTTTAAAAACCTCACAAGGGCCAAGAGTTTTTTTTCGTTCTTCCTCCACGTATTGATCTACCAATTCTTTATTAAAACTTGTTTTTATGACGGTTATTTTACATTTTATCATTACAAACCTCCTTTCATCCGGATACAACTCCAATCGCAGTGATCTTCCTATACATTTTGCCGGTCTGTCAATAATTGTTTATTATTTTCTTTTTCAGGTTTACATATAATTTTCCAATAAGAACTGAATTGTTCTACTCCGTTATTATTCCAGTAATGTTCGTCTCTTTTTAAACTGTAAATACGATACTTCTTTAATAAATTTCTTATATCTTTTTCATCTGCAAAATAATGAATATCCCCGGGATGAACTGATTTTTCACACAAATATGTATGATCTTCGACCTTTTGTCCAAATCCGTATTTTCCGTCTTCCCTGGTCGGGATGGTAAAATAAAAAAACCCTTCCGGTTTTAGAATATTCCAAATTCTTTCCAATCGATCCATTATATCTTTTCTTCGATTGTGATAAACGACGTTATTTGACAGAATAATATCATATGATCTTTCATTAAAAAGAGGATCATTTAAATCCGTAATTATTGTTTCGATTTTACAGTCTTCAGCTTTACACCAATTATTTAAATATGTAATCGCTTTTTCAGATACATCGATTGCCGTAACTTTAAATCCTTTTTTCGCTAAAAAAATCGAATGTCGACCGATCCCGCATCCGTAATCGAGTACATCCGGATATTGAGAAATTGATATATTTTGAAAAAAATCAACAACATCCGGGTCGGGTACTTTCCAATAATTATTTTCAGACTCTTTTTTCCATTGTTCATTCCAGTTCATATTTTTCATGTATTCACTCTTTATAGAAATATTTATTATTTGCAGATTAATTTTCCAATAAAATTTTCTATGGTTATTTCACTTTTATTGAGTTTTTAACCAACTCAACGGCCGTTATAAAATTATTCTCATTTATTGCCTCAAATGCAAAGCTTTTCTCCGGCCCCAGTTCCTTCCGAATTCTTTCCGAAATCATTCCGAAATCGTTCCCCGACGTTTTTATTTCATCCTGATTAAAAGGTTCGGCAAACATCATGATGACTCGAACATAGCTTTTGCGAAGTTCGGCAATAGCTAATTCAGGAGAAACGAAGCGCAACCATATATTCGCTGTTATAAAAAAAATTCGGCAGTTTCATGATTCCTTCTTTTGGCCAACTACAAAATAGTTGGGAGGATTTGAATAAAGATTGTCTGTCTCTATAATTGAAAATCCAGCTTCTTTAATAACTGTTTCTATTTCTTTCATTTTATATTTTTTTATATAGGGGACAATTCCAATTTTGCCGAGAAGCGATTGAAGCGAATATAAAAATGATTTTTTCTCACCGAGACAATCTGTGACAGAAATAAATAGACCTCCATTTTTTACTATATGAAAAATTCTTTCCAATACTTCATCAATATTATTTAAAAAGTATAAAATATTAAAAGCGAGAACAACGTCAAATGAATTCTCATTAATGGTATCATCCATAATATCGCATACTTTAAAACGAACATTGCTTATATTATTTAATTCCACTTTATTATTTGCAATGTTAATCATATCTTGTGAAATATCGATTGCATAAATTTCTTTGACAATCCTGGCAAGTTCAATAGTCGTAATTCCCGTACCGCAAGCATAATCCAAAACTGAATCAGTATTTTTTAAATAACTCCTGGTTTTTTCAATTGTCATCTTATAAGCTTCTGAGTATTTGTTAATAACTTGCCTGTCATATCGACTTGATAATTTATTCCAGAAATTGGCTGTTTTATTCATTTTGTCCCTTTCATATGCTTTGCCGGAAAATTCCTATAACATTAAAATAGATAAAATTCATAAAAAAAATCGAAATTAATTAAAACCAGTTTATCTGCTTACAGATGATTCATTCTTATTATATGAACAGCAATAAAAAAATCAATATATAAGGTAATATATTGATAGAATCCGCTACAACCCGATCCCTAATTCCAGATATAAAAGTCCTGTTTCCGTCACATTAAATTGATGCAAACTATGATAATCATTCTTTCCGTAGCCCAGAATAAAATATATCGGTCCCATACTGTCTTTATACTGCTCAATTCCCGTTTCCACGGACCAGCCGAAAAGATCATGAATTCCCATCCATTCCGAGAGATAACTTCCCCCCAGACGGAAGATAAATCCATTTACATAAGGATTGGAAAAAAGCCTTACAAGGGGATCGATATTTATACTTACCATGAGACTCGCTCTATCAATCTTAACATGTGTCAGGTCACCGGAGAGTTCGGGCATGAGATCAAAGGCGCCATCAAACAGGTTTTCGATTGACGAAGCAATTCCAAGATGAATTGTTTCCGAATAATCAACATAATTCATAAACGGGCGGATCCGGCTTTCTCCAAGATTAATAAGATATTCCACAATAAAAAGGTCGAACCGGGAATTCACAAAATCATATAAAGAATGAAAGTCGAATTTTAAAAACGAGAAATTACAATAAAAAGTAGAGAAGGAAGCCCGGCTAAAAGGATTTGAGTTTCCTTCCTGATCATAAGTAAGCTCCAGATCAAAAAGACAGGCTAACTGCAGGCGAATCCATCGTACATCCGTCTCGTACATGACCATCCCGGCCCCAAGGTTCCAGGAGGCATCATCTTCGAGTTGTAAGATCATATCCGAGACAGAAAGCATGACATTGTGGCGGAGGGGTATTCCGGCGATTTCTCCGGGAAAAGAAAATGCCAGGGCGGCATTCAGTTTCATGAGATCGCCTCTGTAGATTGCATCATCTATTGTTAATGAATAGGTATTCTCAAAGTCACCATAGCAGCCGATGAAATACCCAAATAAACTTTGTTTAAATTCATCATACCCCGGACGATGGCGCAGCCTGATCCAGTAAAAGGAAGTTTGTTCCAGAAGGTTGATGTGATAACGGGCGAGGGTGGCAAAGGCGTCTTCATCCATATCAATCTGGGCATGACTGTGAAAGGAAGATAAAAATACTATCAAGACGAAGACGAAAGGTTTTATTTTAGCTTTTGTTGTCACGGTTCACACCTATTTCTTTTTAAATTCTCCCACAATTGCTCTCATTTATAACCGGAAGTCCTCTACTGACGATATTAGCACGTTATACGCAGAGAATCAAGTTTCCTTTGTAAAATCTCTCATTCGTTAAAACTAAACTTATATCCGTATCGGATCCGTATTAAAAAGCGTGAATCGCTTCACGGTAAAAGAGTTCCCGGCAGCTCTACCGGGAAAAAATGATAATAAGAGTCAAAAAAAAATACCAGTTGTATGCTTTATCCCACTTAAAAGGAAAATGTATTGGACATTTAGGGGAGAATGACTATATAATCACGGATACAAAGGAAAAAATTCAGATGTTGGAGAATTTATTGACGGAACATATCGTGGATCTGTCACACATCTCACTTTGCCTTGGGACAGTGTATGGTGAAGAAATTGGAAAATTCCCCGATACAAAAGCCATTCTTCAAGCTGCAAGGAACCGAATAATGGAAGGTATCATATGAAGGAAGATAATGTGACAACAGAATTAGCAACCCCCGGGCAGGCGGCGCAGTATTTAGAAAAAATAATTACGGGGTTGGACTGGGGAGTAATTAATGTCAGTTTAAGGGAACTGGATCAATGTGCAGGCTACTTTAAAAAAGACTGGGATAAAGAAATTGCTGAAGAATTTACCGTGATTCTTTTAAAATCCCAAAATAAGATACATGACTCCTTTGATATGATCACTTCATTATCCCATGATAGTTTTTTAATTATCACTCACCTGGATAAAATAAAATTATGGGAAGACGAGTTACATCATCAATTTAACGCACTTATTGAAAAAAAAATCCCTGGAACTCTTGTTGATGGTCATAATGTGGTGGTGATCGCGGATGAAGTATTTCCAGTCCCCTCTTTGGTTTTCGGGATAGTGACACCCGTGGATAAAACATTTACGAAACCGGTGGATGTGTATCAGACGAGCCTGGATAACCGGAAAAAAAATCAAAGGGCCGCATTATGGTTTCAACACGGTTCCCTTCGATTGAATCGGACACAACTCTCGGAAGAGCTTGCCTTGTTGGAAATCGATCCCGCCCTTCATGCCCGTATCTCCGAATTCTCAAAGATCAGCACCGGACATCTCCATGATATCCGTAACGGTTTAAATATCCTGGCAGAACAATACCTGGGACTGGTAATTCCCGCGAAAAAAAGAAACGAAATTGAGTATGCGACCCACTCTATGAATCTGATCCTGGAAATAATCTCGGAGATCCGTTTCCGTGGTACGGGAAATCTTGAAAAAACAGATATTCATAAACTCGTTTCAAACAAGAAAGAATCCTTACAATTCAGCATAGATCACCCCCTTCATTTTACGGACATTGACCAGACTGTTCTCGTTTATTCACATCCGCAGCACCTTGAATTAGCTCTCTATGCACTTCTCTGCTTTTTTACGATTATAATAAAAGATAAAACCCCTGTTACTATCGGCTGCGGGATATCGGAGACATCCGGATTTATTGAAGTGAAGAGTGATCTTCAGGTTGATGTGACGACAATTGTTTCCGGAGATCCGGGTTCATATAACACCGATGAGTACTGGCCGTACCTGTATATCTTTAAAAAAATTATACAACGCCTTGGGGGATCAATTGAAATAAATCCGAAGAGCATTTTTATTTTCCTCCCACTCTATGAATATCAGGACAAACTCTCCCTTCACTCAATACACAAAAAAAACGGTGAATTAGCAAAAGAGATAGACACCATGACGCCCATCCTCTCTAACAAAGCATCTATGGAAAATGATACGACAATTGTAACAAGAACAATGGAGCTGGTAGAATCCATCTTACAAAAACTTTATAGCGCAATAGAAGGGTATTCAAAGATAGTGTCCGGGATAACCGATACCACAGGTAAAAATGCATCTATAGTGGAAATTCTATTGGCGGGAAGCCGCTATTGCATACTTCTTACAGGAAATCTCCTCGCACTCAAAGGCCAATATATAAAAACAACGGAAAAAACGAGTATGAAAAAAGTCTTTCACCTGGTCCGGTCAATTCTCAGTTACCGGCTTTCACAAATTGCCGAATATGAGATCTCCATACCCGAAACTATCCCGGATGTTCATGCAACGGAAATCGCCCTGGCCCAGGTTATTATGAACCTTGTTATGAATTCTTTGGAGGAACTCTCCCGGGCAAAACCCCCGATACCACGGCTTTTCATTAATGCAAAAGAAGAAAACAACAGGGTTATAATAGAGATTACCGATACGGGAACCGGGATTCCCGGGAAAATCATTGAAAGGGTGATGGAAAATAAACCGGAATTTTCAGAAAAAATAAATCAAGGTATCGGTCTGTATGTGGTGAAATCAATCATCGATCTTTTCGAAGGAAAGTTGGAGTTCAAAGTTAATCCGGAAAAAGGAACCACCGTAAAAATATACTTAAGGAAATGGGGAGCTGCCGAATGAAATATCCGGTTCTTTTCCTTGATGATGACGAAAATTGGCTTACTATTTATAGTCATCGATTGATTCAGGAGCACTATACCATTGAATCCACATCCTCACTACTCGTCGCATTAGAGAGAATTCAGGAATTTCCGTTCCCTGTCATCAT
>JAFGRV010000364.1 GCA_016934975.1 Spirochaetales bacterium
AGACTGCCACTGCGGAATTGGAACAATCGGAGATCGAGATCGGACGGATAGAAGCCGAAGATAAGCGCCTTAAAAATGATCTGGGGGAGTGTGAAACGGAAAAAGAAAATATACTCGAGTTATTGAAGGAGAAACAGCAACAGGCGAATGCCCTGACTATTTTGGAACAATCCTGGAAACATGCATCGGAGGAATATGAAATTCGTCTTGAGTTTGATACATGTAAACATGATTCTCTCCTCGCTGCACTTGCTTTAGAACAAGGGAAAAAGAAATTCGAAGAGATTGATCGTGATGTGAAGCAGGGTAAAATTGAGTTGGAACTCCTGGAGAATCAGAGACAACAAGGCCAGGCGGCAATCCTTGCATCCCGGCTTCAGGAGGGTGAGGCATGCCCGGTATGCGGATCTCTCACTCATCCCCGCCCCGCGGTCAGCGATGTCCGGCTCCCGTCGGAAAAGGCGGTGGCGGAAAAGAAACAGATTGTCCTGGACCGTGAACAAACCCGGCAGCGTCTTTATGAAGAATTGAATGAGAAAGAGCGGTTTTGTAATGAATTGCAGACAAAACAGGATATGTTCGTTAAACAATTAAAAGACGCTGCGACTCTGGACCGGGATATATTAAACGAATCGCTATCCCGGAAAAGAAAGGCATTGGAACAGTCAAAGCGTGCCTCAGGTGAAATTGAAAAGATAGAACAGGACCTTTTAACAATCCGTGACAGGGAAAAAAATATAAAAAATCTGCTTGAGAAAAACGGGGAAGATATAAAGAAAGCGGCACAGAAAAAGGGGAGTGCGGAAACCAGAGCCGGGGATCTAAAAACATCAATCCCCGAGGAACTTCAATCGGAAGCTGCCCTGTCATCTTCCCTTCATGCTCTTGTGGAAGAAAAGAAATATCTTGAAACAACAATAATCAAGGCAAAGAAAGCCGGAGATGAAGCTTCCCGAAAGGTTGCCCGGTATAATGGTGAACTACTACAAGTAGAGGAAGCTCTCGAATCAGCACGGCAATCGGCTCAAGCGAGTGCAGAGCAATTTGCGAAACTCCTTGAACACTCCGGTTTTCTTTCCCCGGAACAATACCGGGAAGCCTCTGATTTGGAGAATGAAATCGATAATCTGGATGCACAGGTCAGGGATTATCACGAACGAAAAAAAGCCGCGAAAGACCGGTATAACCGGGTCAGGAAGCTTATAAAAGATGAAGTATTACCGGATATGGAAAATCTTGCAGCCATATCCGAAAAAGCAACACGAATTCTTGAAGATAAAATCAGGGAAGAACAGGACCTTGGCAATGAACTAAAAAGAATTTCCAAACTTACAATTGAAATCAGAAAGATCGAAAAAGAACTCAAGGAACTTGATTCCCGCTTTCGGGTCCTCGGATATATATCCGACCTTGCGAATGGCAAAAACCGGAAGGGGATGACATTTCAGCGCTTTGTTCAGGCTGCGTTACTCGATGATGTCCTCATCGCCGCCTCCCACAGGCTTTCGATTATGAGCAAAGGGAGATTTTTACTCCGGCGGGTCATGGAACGTGAAGATAAACGGACATCGGGGGGGTTAAATCTGGAGATTGATGATGCCTACACCGGCAAATCACGATCCGTCGCCACCCTTTCCGGAGGTGAAAGTTTTCTCGCGGCTCTCTCTCTTGCTCTTGGTCTCGCGGATGTGGTCCAGTCCTATGCAGGGGGAATACGCCTGGATACACTTTTTATAGACGAAGGGTTCGGAAGCCTCGATTCCGAATCTCTTGATTATGCCCTTCGTGCCTTGATAGATCTCCGGAAAGACGGCAGACTTGTCGCCGTCATATCTCATGTGACCGAATTGCGTGAGCGAATTGATACCCGTCTTGAAATAATTCCGGGGAAGACAGGAAGCACGACACGGTTTATTACAGTGTAAAATGTCCATAAAATGTATTAAGAACCTTAAGAACAACGGAGTCGATGATGAAACAGAAAATACCCTTTTTGGTGGTAAGCGATTGCGACGGAAATCTCTTTGAACTTCCTCCCTACCTCATGACAGGAATGTCTCTTATGACTCCTCTTGTTCCGGGACCCTCTGATATTATCGAATTGCCTTTCGGGAGTAACCTTTATATGCTCTCGGGGCGGTATCCCATCGGTTTTGATCCCCGGACAAAGCTTTTTACCGAGATTACCGAGTATGAGGGGAATCCTCTTTACGCTGCATCGGCTTTCATGGCTCCCGCTTACATGCAGCTCCTGCGTTCTGCCTATGGTACGTATCCGAAGGCACCCCGGCTTCCTTTTTATTCATATTCTGCTCTTGGCTGGATGCGGGGGAAATTCTATGTCAGTGGTATAAGAGTAGATGATGATGAAAGACAGGATCTTTGTCATGTCGATCTTGGATTAATCCAAAAAAAGGCTCAAGAGAGCGTGAAAAAATTTAAAACAAATCGCCTGGTCCGTCATCTTGTTGACAATTGTGTCTGTAAGTATGGATGTCCTGCCGCCCGAAATTTCGTTCTGGGCAGATGGGAAGCCCCGTTGCCCACGAGTCCCAGTTGTAATTCCGGGTGTATCGGGTGTATTTCAAAGCAGCCCGAAACTTCCGGGGTTGTTTCCTCCCAGAACCGGATAACATTTGTTCCCACGCCGGAGGAAGTCATCGAGATCGCCGTTTATCATCTTACACATGCCCCGCGTCCCGTGGTAAGTTTCGGACAGGGGTGCGAGGGGGAGCCCCTTATGTGCGGTGAATTGCTCGAGGAATCGATAAAAGCCATTCGAAAACAGACAGACAGAGGAATTATCAATCTTAATACAAACGGAAGTAAGCCGGAAATAGTAAAAAGACTTTGTGAGGCCGGACTCGACAGCATCCGTGTCAGTCTGAATTCTGCCAGGCACACTTTATATGACAAGTATTATAAGCCGCGAAATTATTCTTTTTTTGATTGTATTGAATCCTTGCGGATTATCCGAAGGTTTAAACGATGGTCATCTGTCAATTATTTTATATTCCCTGGTATTACGGACAGTAGAATGGAAATAGATGGACTTAGTTCACTCATAAAAGATGTTCACATAAATATGATTCAGACACGGAATCTGAACATGGATCCGGAGTGGTATATAAATGAATTGGGGTATAACCTGAACAATACGGAATGCTGCGGGCTTACAGCCTGGCTCACCCGGATCCGGACCGATTTCCCCTGGATTAAAATAGGATATTTTAATCCTCCCCGGGAGGAAATGAAACAAAAACATTATGAGTTTTCATCACTTTAGGTAATCACCGGGGATTGGTATTATCTTACTGTCGTTCAAGTACCATAAATGAGACATCATCATTAAAATAATTTTTTCCCCGCCACTCAAAGAGACGTGCTTCCAGGTCTTTTGCAAGCTTTTTTATCGGTTTTTTCTTGCTTTCGATGATATATGAATAGAGTCGCTGAACCGAAAAGAAATTTTCCTCTTTATTGGCGCATTCGATAAGTCCGTCCGAATAGAAGAAAAGTCTGTTTCCTTTTTCCAAGGTAAACTTTTTTTCAGTCAAATGCAGTTCGGGGTAAAGCCCGATAGCCGCTCCCTCACAGAGGATTTCCGAGATATTCCCCTCAGAATCCTGAAGTATCGGATAATTGTGTCCTGCCCGGACACATGTGGTTATTCCGGTTGATATATTCATAACCCCGTAAATAATAGTAAAAAACTGAAAAGGTTGTTGTCCATAAAAATGACGATTGAGTTCTGCAAGTACTTCCACGGGAGGTTTTATTTTCTTGGAATTAATTTTAAGAATACCGCCTTTTTCCTCTTCGGGACTTAAGATTCTGTGGAGCATTAATGAAGTTATTGTGGCGGAAATTCCGTGCCCCATAACATCGAGAATGTAAAATCCCACATGATCTTTGTCGATTTTAAGAATGTGAAAAAGATCGCCCCCTCCGAAAGAACACGGATGAAGAAACCATCCGGCATTTATACCTATAACCGGTTTTTTATACGACGGAAGAAGTTTTCTCTGCATCTCAATTGCAGTATCAATTTCATGTTGAATTTTCTTCTGCTTTATTTTTCTTTCCCCGATGTCCCGTAATAAAAGAACTTTTCCGACTCCCCCTTCTTCTCCTTCTGGCAATTCCTCCGGTACTTTTCCGTTAAAATTCTGTTTTTGTTCAGATGTATCGAATTGTGAAAATCCTGAAGGCCCTAATCTCATCGGAGTAACCGAAAGATCTACTGGTATGGTTGTTTTATCGGGTCTCACAAGGATGATATCTTCGAAAAGAATATTTGAATGTATCGTAAAATCATCCTCGTCCGGAATTTTTACTTTTGATTTTGTCTGACTATGAAGAAGTGTAAAACATTCGGAAACGGTTTTCCCCCGGACTTCTTTCTCTTTTATATTTAGTAATTTCTTAGCCGAAAGGTTAATATAAAGAATTTGGTTCAGCGGATTGCAAAGAATAATGGCATCTCCAAGATCTTCCATAACCGAAGTGAACCACGTTTCTCTTTCTTCTATTTTTTTTACTTTTTTAGATTTGTATAAGACCATTTTAATAGTGGCAATGAGAGATTTTTCGTGAAAGGGTTTTACAATATAAGAGTATGGTTCTGCGAGTTTTGCATTTTCAAGGGACGCTTCATCGGAAAGTGCGGAAATAAAAATCACGGGGATATTGTGGCTTTTATTTATCTCCTGTGCGGTTTTTATCCCGTCCATAGTGCCTTCGATACGAATATCCATAAGAATAAGATCGGGGATATTCTCATTTACTTTCTCCAGGGCTTTTTTCCCCGATGATACAACTCCGGTAATGAGATAGCCGGCAGAGGTGAGGATCTCTTCGAGTTCTAACGCGATAAGTCTTTCATCCTCGACAATAAGTATTTTTTCTCCCGGCATTTCCTTCTTCATTCTACCTCCCGCGTTCTGATATAATCCGGTCAAAGCTTTTGTATTTTGACGCTTTTTTTATTCTCCCATAAACAAAGATACTTCAGGAATGGATTTAAAATACATGGCCAAAACACTATATCCTTAATCATCACTTTACTAATAATATACAAATAACAGCCTGATACGTATATGGATGATGAAAAATAAAATAATTAATATTATTTATTTTACCTTTGAGTGAAAAATTTTTGATCTACGGCAACTGCAACAAGAATGATAATTTCAGCGGGCAGCGATTCCTCTAACGATACCGTGAATTTATCCCTAAAAGCAAATTCTTTTGAAATAGTAAACATAGTCTGACCGGATTCATCGGTACATGTAAAATTCCATGCGGCGATACTTCCTTTTGCATTATAGATAGTTGAACCGATGGTAAGGGTAAATTTCTTAAAGAGTGCTATAAAAGGAAATGCAATAGTCGCTTCTTCATTTCCTTCCGGACTCTCTATGGTAAATTTCGTTTTGAATATATTTCCCTTAATGACCTTGACAATATCTCCCTCTTTACCCTGCCGCATCTCAAGTTTGGGCGTTAAAGTCAATATTTTTCCCTTTATCGTATTAATAATATCATCCGATTCAATAGCTTTAACAAGGTACGTTGCACCAATACTCAATATTTTCTGGGTAATTGTAAAAGTTTTCATCTCTGTCCTCCTTTTTTTTATCAATGAGTATAGCTATGCCATCAATTTTCCATCAACAGAAGGCCATCTCCTGTGGAGGTGGCCTTTTACTAAAATTGTGCACATTGCCACTATCCGTCCGTTTTTATAAAAAAAGCCGACGCTCATAGTATAATTTTTAGAAAATTGATTTGCAAGTAACATTTTTTAAGTAATAAAATTATTTGTATTATTACTAAAATTATATACAATATATACATGGTATTACCAGGCATTGGCTTCGCCCACAATCCAATGGTAATTGGAAATAGTTTCAATATTTTTTTTTAATAGTAGAAGCCAAAGCTTTTTCTACAATTGTCGTACAAGCTATGTCTGCAACCTGAGTTGTACTCTATTTTATACACTTGCTTATGTCAAGATATAATGATTTTGCGTGACCAGCGTTAGGTTTACATCTCACAAGTTCCTGATTTTTACATTAAGAATATGTGAGGGCGGATCATAGAGATGCTGTTAAGGAGATGTCATGAATAGTATTGAGGGAATTTTCCCAATTAAAGAAGTCACTATTTATCCAAATGCGGCCCGGATTAGACGTGTGCAGCCGATTGCCTTAAAAAAAGGTATGAATGAGGTCGTCATCAAGGGCCTTCCGGAGATAATAACCGAAGAATCCGTAAGAATTGAGCCCATGAGTGTTCATTCGGTTAAAATAATGGATATTCATTCACGATATAATGTTCTTGAACAGTATAATGAGAATAAGCATAAAACGGAGATGAAAAAAATCGATGAACTTATTTCCGGGCAAAAAAAACGTGAAGCACGTTTCAGAAATTATACTGATGAATTTCTCCTTTTTCTTAATAAAGAAAATCTTTCCGGCGAGGATGGCGAAGATTTAAAAAAAACAATCATTGTAAAGAATTGGGAAGAATTCTTTCTGTTTTTAAGAAAAAAGCTTACAAAAAACAGATCTGAAGCCCGGGAACTCCTCTTTGAGTGGATGAGGAATCAGCGTGAAATCGAGACTGCCGGGAAAAATGCAGCTGCCTTCACTTCTTATGAGAAGACGAAGGAGTATGAGATCGTAGCACGTCTCGAAGCAGCCCATGAGGGCGTGGAAGAGCTTCATGTGCTTTATCTTCAACCCGGAGTATCATGGTATCCGGCGTATACTCTCCGGGCAAATATTACTAATAAACTTATTTCAATTCATCTATTCGGCATGATTACTCAAACAACCGGTGAAGACTGGGAAAATGTAAGAGTCCTCCTCTCCACGGCAATACCGATGGATAATTGTAATATTCCTGAAATACGATCAAAAAAAATAAAAGAACAGGAAACTGAAATTATCATGACCCAAGCCGCAGCCGGGAGTGGTATGAACCGGTATGACAAGATGGATAACCTGCAAGAAGCGGAACTGGAATCGGATATCGTTAGCTTTGATGATGAAAAGAAGAAGATTGATAAAGAGCAGCTATTTCGAAAAGAAAGAGCAAAGCGGAAAGCAACGATCAAGTCAAAAAAAGAGGCTCCGGGTACGATCAAGGGTTTTACTGCCGGTTTGACATCTCCACAACTTGAGACACTATCGAAACAGGTGATGCAAACTTCGGAAGAAATCCAGGCACCCGGGAAAAAAGCAGTACATTTGGATGAACTTCAAAATATCAGCGATCTTATAGCCGGAGTCGACAGTAAGGTGCTTCCACCGTTTTCCCTGGGAGCATTATCAACCTACTATAAGACTTTATATGCCCATCTGGCAGACCATTTCAATGCTCAAGATGAGATTCCCAAAACAGAAGATCGTCATATTTATAAATTCTTTAAAAAAGGTGTTCCTCTTGAGAGTTCTATGGGTGGTTTTGATTATCGTTATAAGGTCGCGGCACTTCAGAAAAAAATACCATCTTCTTCCGTCCCTCTCCAGGTCGGTGTTGATATAAAAGATCTTCCTGTTGAACTCCTGTATATCACTATACCCCGGGAAAAGGAAGTTGTTTATTTGAAAGCAGTCTTTAAAAATGAATATGATAATCCTTTTCCTGCCGGACCTGCTCAGGTTTTCATTGAAAATAATTTTTTGGGAAATATCAATTTTCCCACTCTCGGAATAAATCAGGGTTCTTTTATTTCTTTGGGTACTGAACAGGATATAAAGGTGATAAGAAAAGAGAAGAACGAAAGCAAAACAGGCGGTTTAGTAAAAAAGGGTATTACACTCCGGTTTACTATCGAAATAGAATTGATAAGCTATAAATCCGAACCGGTTGTTATTGAGGTTCTGGACAGGATCCCCATTTCTGCTCAAAAAAATGATATCACAATCACTGATAATGATTATAATCCGAAACCCCATCTCGTAACAGATAGAAACATTGTTATGTGGAGGGAAACATTAATCCCCAAAAAGAAGAAGACCCTTACCTGTACCTATTCAATTAAACATCCGGAAGATTTTCGTTTAACAATGCAGCAAGGGAACCACCCATACCTGGGTAAGTAAAAGACCATCTGCATAGTCCGTTCAAGGAACGACCGTTCCTTGAACGGCGGTGGTTTTCTTTTGATAGTAAAAGGAAGGAGACAATATGGCAAATGTATTAATAAAACAGGAAGATATCAACCTTGAAACAGATAGTGTTGCAAAGGAAGTCATCGTATATTCCGGGAAAGCCCAGATAAAAAGGGTAAAAAAGACAGAGCTTCGAAAAGGAGAAAATTGTATTGTTTTTTCAAATCTTGGTAGTGATATCGATGAACAATCCATAAAGTCGGATCTTTCTCATAAGAATGCAAGAATAGTATCCACTTCCTTGCAGCGTAATTTTCTTTATTTTTTTAAAGAAGAAGAAAACGAGAAAATATTCACGTCAATCCTGGAATGTTTAAAAAAGATGATTGCATCTCTTGATGATAAATCTATTTATGCATTGGAAAATCATTTTACCGGGGACTTGAGGGATTATATTCAGGATTTACTTAATGATATATTTATTACCCAGGAAAATTCCATACCAAAATTATCGGAAGCCCTGGAATTTTTAAAGAAAAGAATGGATCTTAATTCTCATCAGATCATAGCTATTAATGAAGATCTTGACAACCTTACGCTGGAATATGGGATACTTTCGGAAAAACTTAAGAAGATACGGGAATTGGATAAAAAAGTTCAGAATAATATTGAAGTAATGATTTTTTCCGAAGAAGATTGTCTTGCGGAAGTGGAAATTTCGTATATTTTACCTCATATCACCTGGCGTCCCTCCTATGATGCGAAATTGAATACAGAGACAAAAAAAATCGAATTCCTCTATTATGGTGAGATTAATAATGCCAGTGGTGAAGAGTTACATGATGTTCACGTCAGTCTTTCGACTTCCGAAACAGTGAGTCTCGTGGAAATTCCGAAGATTTTTCCTGTTTATATTTCCGGGTATGTGGAAAAGAGAACTCATGAACTCACGGTAGAAGAATCCGTCACCAGGGGATTAAAAGAAGACGAAGGAGAGGCTGATGGTTCACCGAAAGACACTCCAACTGTTGTTGAAAAGGATACCCGTGTCGAAGTTAAGAAAAAAGGTGCGGCTCATACATTTACTGTTACAAAACCTTGTACCATTCCTTCTGATGCAGAGTGGCACCGGTTTCTTATTTTGCAGTCGGAGATTGACTCCGTTCTTTATTACGAGACGATTCCTGAATATTTGGAATATATCTATTTAAAAGCAACCCTGAAAAATAGTACTGGTATTCCTTTTTTACAAGGTAAGGTTTCGGTCTATAGAAACGAGAGCTATATGGGGCAATCGACTCTCACGTATACTTCGATAGATGAGGAATTTTCACTCTCATTTGGTATTGATGAGGATTTACGTGTAAAGCGGATACAATGTAAGAATTTGTCAAAACCGGCAAAGGGCCTTGTGGGGAAACATTTTCGTGAATGGGAATATCACTTTATCCTCTACAATTATAAAAAAGAGAAGAAGAGAGTTTTGATAAAAGAAGGAGTGTATGTCTCTGAGCTCAACGAAGTAACGGTAAAAATGAGTAATGATACGAGTCCCGATTATACGTTAACGAAAGATGGAATTATCCAGTGGGAAGCTGAAATACCCCCGGACCCATTTCAACACATAAAACTGGTTCTTCACTATACCTTGACTGCGCCGAAGAGCTTTTCCCTCGATGCGATTTAAAGACTGACATACACCTTGAAGTGTGATATTTTTTTTTTTTTTTTATTAAAAATGTAAAAAACCATTAAAAAAAAATGAAAAATACATATACTTATATTTCGTGAGAAGAATAAAATGTTGTAAAAGTATGGTTATCCTTTGTTTAATTTTGTGCGGGGTTTCCGTTTTTCCGGAAGAAGAGGGGCTTGTGTCTTCAAAGACGTCTTTTTCAAAAAACGTCCTGAAGCATAAAGAGGATACCCTTGTGCTTCAGGAAATATATATTCTGGAGAGTGAGTTTTCCGAGGATGATTATGTTATTGGAAATCTCATCGATCAAGGATTCACATTATATGACGGAAAATGGCTCGAACATAAAAAGAAAGTAAATAGACGAATGTTTACCTTTCGTACGGGATTCTATGTTGATAATGCAATAAAAGGTGAGAAGCTTTCAATCTATTTACCTTTAACGGGATTACCGAGAAATGTTTACCTTAATGGAATAAGTATTTATACAGCCGGGAGATACAAAACAGATTATAATACGTCCGCCTATACTGCCGCCAATATATATCTTCCGAAGGAAATTCTTGTGTATGGCGATGCATTAAATGTGCTTGCAATTCAGGGATATCCCGAACATGATCAACTCGCCCTGGGTGCCATTACAATTTCTTCATATTATACGAATGCGGGCAGGGTTTTTTTGCAGAATTTTGTCGGGGAAACACTTATTTCTTCCGGGGTTATTTTATCGTTGATAATATTTATTTATTTTCTTTTCCTTTTTTCGACAATGGGGTTTAATAATTTTACCTATCTCTACTTCGGGCTCACCTGTCTTTTTTTTGGATTATCTTATGTAAACTTAAGTTTTAATAATGACGGGCTTCCTCAGATCCTGTTTGAAAAGATATCCCGCTGCTCTTTTCCCTGGACCGTGATGTTTGTCACTTTTTTTATAATGGAATTTACAAATCGATTTAATAAAAAGAGATTGATAAAGATCGGAATAAGTATCCCGATTATTATTATTACCATTGTCACGGCAGTACAGGAGAAGATTGCCGGTGTTGCATCTACTTTTGTCATTACGATGTTCGGTATAATGCTCCCATTGCTTGTATTTTCCATCGTAGTCCTTTTTGTGTCCCTGATAAAGGATAAGAATAAAAAGACCGTTATAATCTTATTTTCATTTGCGGCAGTAATCATCACGGCGACATATGATATTGTTCATGTTGTGGCCAGTATCTTCCCTTATGTCTATTTGATGCAATTTGGTTTTATCTCGATAGTTATAAGTATTTTTTTCCTCCTTGCCTATGACCAATCACAAATTTTTATCGCTTCCGTCCGGACGGCAAAAGATTTGAATATTAAGAATGAATCCCTTAAAATAATGGTTGATAAAATCTTTTCTGTGAGTGAAAGTCTTTCTACTTCGAGTATTAAATTGGAAGACATTGTAGAGACCTCTTCCGGGGTTATTAATCAGTATGAAAAAGATAATAATGAGATAATCGATACTGTTTTGAAAAGACTGGATGATGTTGAAGTTATGATGATAAAGATAGAAGAAAGGATGGACATATCAACGGAAAAAATTCCCCAGGCAATTATAAACCAGACATCAATCGTAGAAGAAGTGTCGGCGACAATAACGAGTATGAATACGCACATGGAACGGACAATGCATAGTTCGAATGAATCGAATGTTGCGGCGCAACAACTTGCCGGGGTAGCGGAAAAAAGCAGAGATATGATTTCCGAATCAAAAACCGCAATAACCAAGATTTCCGAATATTCACAATTTCTCAATGATGTTTTAGTTGCAATAGAAAATATT
Source organism: Spirochaetales bacterium (assembly GCA_016934975.1). Classification (GTDB taxonomy): domain Bacteria; phylum Spirochaetota; class Spirochaetia; order SZUA-6; family JAFGRV01; genus JAFGRV01. The sequence goes on from JAFGRV010000364.1 coordinate 11,648, forward strand.
TCGGATAAAACGAATATATTATCGATTAATGC
>JAFGRV010000365.1 GCA_016934975.1 Spirochaetales bacterium
ATAACAATTTTTCTTTTGATCAAATTTCTCTCCAAATCCTGTGCGAAGCATAAAAACAAGTGCTTGCTAAAAGGTATAAGTTTGGGGTTGTCGGGGAGTAACTCACAACTGCACCTTCCCCACCTCCGCCTAACGGAGTACAATTACGGGAATAGCGCAATGCCGCGCTAAAGCCCTTAAAAACTCCTGCCCATTCCCTCCGAAAGCCTTTAGCACGGCACTGCGCATTCCCCGGACATTGTCCTCCATCCGCGGGATGAGTCGAGTGGCAGTTTCCGGGGTAAACGGGTGACACCTGCATTTTCCGGGAAACTCGAAATAATCCGGAAAAATAATATAAATAATTAGGATACGTAAAGAACCCAAGTATATATTTTTATTTGAAGTAATCAATATAAACTTCCGGTTGATTTAATCATACAAACACAAAAATTAAGTAATACGGTAAAATGGATAAAAATTGAAGGCCAGGGCAGAAACGCATTGGATTTTCATATAGCTTTTATGCCGGGAACATGAAGCCAAAATAGAGAAAAGGAATAATCCGGTTAACATCCGTCTTAATCCGATGTAAAATCCCTTTTCTCCCCATAAAATTACAGAAAAAGCATAAATGTGGAAAAAAATGGGGCTCAACAATCCACCTTCCAGGTTCACAAACCGCTTTAAAACCAAACTAATCGCGTTAAAATGGCTAAAAAGATTACGCTTCATAGAAAAATTACAGGAGTTTTTTTATGGCGGGTTTGTTTGCAAACTGGCTGGAAGGGACATGAAAAAAGAATTGCTGGTTTTATAGTTGCTGGTAAATTATTTGTATATAAAAGACTAATAATAGATTTTACCTAGCCTTTTTAGCAGTAATTCTGAAATGATATTATGCGCAAGGGATAGTAGCGGAAACCCCGCAGGTTTGCTGGTCTAAATAACCTGCGGAGGTGACGGAGCTGGTTATTCAGACCATAAAAAGCTAAACCGTGCAGAACCGGACATCGCCCGGTTCTGCTATATTAAAACGCAATAGCGTTTTAATAAGAAGTCTGGAGCGGATAGCCCGTCCCGCAGGGTGCGCCAAAATGGGAATTGTTGTTCTATTTCTTTACAACCCTTTACCCAGTCGCATTTTTTTAAAGTAATCTTCCGCATCTTCCTGGGTTACTTCGTCCTCATGTTCACATACATTAATAAGGTCTTTGGGTATTTCTTCCATAAACGGAGAAATTTGGACCTCTTCTACCTTTCCTTTTTTTCGTCTTTGCCTGCAAGCAGTGATATAGAGGTGTTTTTTTGCTCTGGTGATGGCAACGTAGAAAAGCCGTCTTTCTTCTTCTCTATTTGATTCATCTTCCGACATACTTCGTACATGGGGAATAATCGATTCTTCCACCCCTGCTAAAAAAACAGCGGTAAATTCCAGGCCTTTTGCAGAATGAATCGTCATAAGATTCACTTTTTCTTCGTTTTCTTCGTCCTGATTATCATCCTGGGTGAGAAGAGTGATCCTGTTCAAATATGCATAGAGATTCGGATCAAGATTGTCAGGATCGTCCTCATAATCGGCTAATGAATTGACCAATCCTTCGACATTCATATATTTCCATTTTGCCGTGTTCCCTTTTTTGTATTCCTGAACAAGATACCCCCAGTAATCGATATGATCTATAAGGCCCCGCAGGGTTTCGGCTAATTTCTTCCGGGAAAAAAATTTCTGCTTGTAATATTCAATTGTATTGATAAATTCAATTATTTCCGTTTTTATCTTTTTGTTTATTTCCGAATCTGCCGCGTGTCTGATAGCCGACATCGCGGAAAAGAGGGAACAGGATTTTTCCGTTGCAATATGAGTAATATATTCAATACTTTTTCTTCCGATTCCACGCTTCGGCACATTCACGATTCTTAAGAAATTCACATCATCATCGGGGTTTGCGATAATACGAAGATATGCGATAATATCTTTTACTTCCTTGCGCTGGAAGAAACTCATACCCCCGGATACTTTATAAGGGATGTGGTAGGTGATGAATGCCTCTTCGATTGACCGTGTAAGACTGTTTGTTCGTACGAGAACTCCGAATTGACTCAAGGGAACCTTGTGTTTCAACTTGATTGCTTTTACCTGCTCCGCGATATATGATCCTTCTTCTTTTTCATTCTCCACAATACAAAATTGTATGAGTTCCCCGTCTTCCGTACCTGTCCATAATTTCTTGCCTTTGCGGTTTTTATTATTGGAAATCAATTGATTTGCAGCAAGAAGAATCTTTCCGGTAGAACGATAATTCTGTTCAAGTTTAATTTCCTGAAAATGAGGGAAATCTTTCTCGAATTGTAAAATATTTTCGTAATTAGCTCCCCTCCATGAATAAATTGATTGATCATCATCGCCGACCACACAGAGATTTTTTGTATGACCTGCCAGGAGTTTAATAAACTGATATTGAAGAAGTGAGGTGTCCTGAAACTCATCGACCAGAAAATATTTAAATTGTTTCTGGTACTCTGCAAGGACATCCTTGTGCTCCTGAAACAAGCGTAAAGGAAGAACAATTAAATCATCAAAATCTACGGCATTATAAAGTTTTAAGTGGCTGTTATAGGCCTTGTAGAGATCCTCATATTGTTCGGTGAAAGCTGTCCATGTGGAATGGCCGGTTTTTATTCCGGAAAAAATCTGGGACACAGCATACAAATCGATGGAGTCGTGTTTATGACCGGCTTCATGAGCAAGATCTTTTAACAGCGCGAGTTTATCTTGTTGATCATAAATGCTGAAATTCGGTCTGTATCCGAGGATATGGATAGATTTTCTTAAAATTTTTGATCCGAGTGCATGAAAGGTGGAGATTGTGAGATTCCGTAAATGTCTGCCCGCAAGTTCACGAATTCTGATACTCATTTCACGGGCTGCCTTATTCGTGAAGGTCACCGCCATGATTGCTTTTTGCGGGATTCCCTTTTCCAGGATGAATGCGATCCGGTAAATAATGACCCGGGTTTTCCCGGAACCTGCACCGGCAAGGATAAGGACGGGGCCCTCATAATTCCGTACCGCATCATATTGCTTGCTATTTAAGAGATTTTTAAAGTCAATTCCCATGGTATATTAGTGAACTTTTTTTATAAATATATTATATAAAAAACCAAACATCTGTTCACCTCCCAGGACGACTGATGTGACAATTATCCCGGAGATAATAACACCAACAGCAACTGCCAGAAAGGTTTTTGCTTTGGAGATACCCAAAATCCATGCCCCTAAAGCACCGGTATATGCCCCGGTGATGGGAAGAGGAATCGCGACAAAAAGTGCGATCCCTATCCATCCGTATTTTTCAACTTTATCGTGAATCTTTTCTCTTGTTCGAAGGACAATTTTTTCAAAGAACGTATTATAGGCTTTCCACTTTATGAGAAGTTTGTGTACCGTTGAAAGAAAGAAATAGACGAGGGGACCGACAAGTGCATTTGCGATAACACACATGATATAGGTTTCAATGACCGGTAGTTTCGAGACAAGAAGTGCGTAAGGGATTCCTCCCCGTAATTCCGCAATCGGGAGAAAACATAAAAATAAAGGCCAAAAATATTGCATGAATAATTCCATCAGTTTTCCTTATGTTTTGAACTAACATATAAAGTTCCCGGGAAAATACATGATTTTAACAAGAACCGCTTTTATCATATGTGAGTTTCGTTATTTCCTTTAAATATTCCTTTGGGAAAAAGAAAGTAATTAAAAGAATTGAAACTCATGACACCAATTGAAAAAAATAATACTTTTACAATTGCTACATATATTACCATTTTTACTAAAAAAATCAACTCCTAATCGAGACAATCTATCCGAATTTTGTCTTTTTTAAGGATTGATATACTCGACCGATTAATTTTGTCATTTCCTGTTATAGCCGAGGTGTTCTTAATTTCTTATGGTACCGGGAAATTACAAAATTTCCTTACGGGTATATGCCCGGTAGAGGTAACGGCTCTTACCTCCCGTAAGGTTGTTTCGCACATGGCGGTTCGGGAACCGGACCTGTGTCCTTATTTACTATCAAAAGAAAGCCACCTCCTGTGGAGGTGGTCCATGTCTACCAATATTTTTTTATTTTGAAGCCTTTGCCTTCTATATTTTCGACTTTGTCGAATTCCAATTGTTGTATATCAAAGGTGCATCTTTTGATTTGGAAAAAGCCACCTGCTTTGCAGGTGGTCTTTTACTATACTGAAAAACATCTGGTTTTTTGCTATTTCCGGGAACAGGCAGTGCGGGTAAGGGGATTGTTGTTCACCGGGAATTGCTGCAGCATCTCCTCTCCTATTGACAAGACTTACAAAATATTATTAGAATCAACACAGAGATTAAAAGGTGACGGTTGTGTTAACTTGAAAAAAATGAGGAGAGTAACAGAAAGGAATGAAACCAAAAGTTTTAGTTGCAGAAGATAATGTAGATCACCTTGAACTTCTTTCTGATGCACTTTCGGATGAAAATATAGTTGTCGGAACCGACAGCAAACAAGGATGCATGGACTACCTGGAAAATGATCAGTTCGATCTGGTTGTACTGGATTATAACCTTAAAAAAGATTTTTCCGGGTTTGATATTTTAAGAGAGATTACCTTGAAATATCCATATCTTCCGGTGATTATGGTCACTGCATATGGAAATGAAGAACTGGCGGTAAAGGTCATGAAAATAGGGGCGAAAGATTATATTCGAAAAACCCTGGATAATAATTATATAGACCGGATTGTGACGAATGTCAGAACCCTTGTGACAAAGAAAGACAAGAGAGAGTATATTGATGTTAAAAGTAATGCATTGTCATTTCTGGAAAAAAACAAGGAGGTTTTTATTGCCAAGTGGAAAGAAAAAATACATATCTATGAAGAAAAATTTGATATTCCCGGCACCATGAACATTCCGGAACATTATTTTTATAAATTATACGGAGCTTTTCTTGATGATTTAGGGGGTGATAAAGTTTCCCAAACCCTTGATATTTTGATGGAGATATTTAATGATCTTGAAAAAGATGAAAGACTCCTTATAAATATTGAACTTTTAAATGTCTCTTTCCGGGAGATTACCCATAACCTTCTCCTGAAAGAGTTCCCCGATTTTTTTGATTACGGATCGACCATAATGGACCAGATCAGCTGGATAGTCGATGCGAATGACCTTTTATTAAGTAAGGAATATGAAAAAGTCATTGACAGGTCGGTGGAAGATGTCCGTAAAATGGAACATTTTAAGGCGAATGAAACTCTCATTATTCAACTCCGTCATAAACTCGACGAATCATTAAAACATATCGGAGACAATACTAAAAAAATGATGAATGATCCTTCATACACAAAAAAAGATGAATTAAAAACTATTACGAATCATTTACAGCAGATAGAATCGGTATTATATAATTATGAAAAGGAGAGCAGGGATAACCTGGAAACATATAGAAAAAAAATAAAGAAATACCGTTAGATGATTTTTTTTATTTAATAGAGGCGATTGAAAATTAGGGAATGTTTACAATTACCTCTCCTGAGTAATCATTATGTTTTCGTGGTGAAGAGAAAAATGGAAGGAAATAAAGAAAAAGCCCGGATACTTCAGAATCTTCCGTCTATCGATGATATAAAAAATGAGAGTGCACTTTTATTCGCCCTTGATAAAGATGATCATATAGTATTTGCAGATAAAGGATTTATTTCTTTTCTTGAGAAAAACGAAGAAGAGATTACCGGACATTACATAGAAGAATTTCTTCATCAATATTTACTTGGTAATCTTGCAAAAGAAGAGATAACTTTTATTGAGTTCGTTGAAAATTATAATAAAAGCCATGTTGATCTTGATTTTATGCCTGCAAAAACCGGGGAGAGAAAAACCCTCCATTGTGAGTTTCGAATTGATAATGAGTTCAAAAAAATAGGATGGGAACTGGTTGTGATCGGGCGCCGGGCCGCACAATTTAAACAACTTGAGACTCTTCTTGAGATTATCCAGGAGACATCAAAAACCCTCCTTGCAAGCAGTTTTGATATGACTATCCGCCTCGATGCAGATAAAAAGGTGACATCCGTCAATGCAATGTGTGAAAAACAGATGGGATGTACAAAAACCGAACTTGCAGGCAAGGATATCTCCTTTTTTATTGCAAAAGAACGGGACAAAGAAACGATTGTAAAGGCATTTGATCAGGCAGCGGCATTTCATAATGTCTATAATATTAAAATAAATATAAAGCTTAAAAATAAGATCGTACCTGCATTGGTAAATGTTACTGCCATTAGAGATAGTTTTAATAATGATATGGGATACGCCCTTGTTATGAGAAATATTGAGGAAGAAACGAAGATGGGATCTGTACTCAAGCGTCTCGAAGCGATAGATAAAATGAACGCTCTCGGAGAGCTTGCCTTGGGAATATCCCATCAGACTAAGAACTATATTAATAGCATATCCACAGGTCTCCTTCTCTTGGAGAATGATATAAGCGGGGGTTTTGAGGGACCTGCTAATTATTCTCATGGTGCTCTTTCTCATCTTGCCGTGGTAAAAAATAATCTTGCCAAACTTACCTGGCTTACAAAACATCTCCTTAGTTTTGCTCCGATTAATACACCTCCCATAGATTCTCTCGGTAATGTGAATGATGTTCTTACTTCAATTTATAATCTCGTTGTCGATACGGTACGAAAACATAAGGCGGAAATTATAATGGATTTATCAGATACAGTACCGGCCTTTTGTTTTTCTCCGATTCACCTTGAACAGGCATTCCTGAATATTGTGAATAACGCGATTGATGCGCTCCCGCCCCAGGGAGGGAGAATTTCCATACGGTCATATATGAATCCGGAGAAAGATACGGTATGTATTAATATAGAAGATAATGGGACCGGAATTCCCGAAGAAATATTACATAAAATTTTTGATATTTTCGAAACAACCAAACCTGTTGGCAAAGGAACCGGTTTGGGGCTCTATGTGGCGAATCATGTTGTCTCTTTGTTAAAGGGAAGTATAGATGTGGAATCCAGTCCGGCCAAAGGTTCAACGTTTATAATCAAACTTCCCCTTCCTCAAACGAAGAGATATGAAAAAAATGATTTCACAGGAAAATGAAAGTAATAAAGTGGATAGATTTATACATTTGTGCTACGATTTAATATGGAGTCATTCATCAATGCGGGGTCGTTATGAATAAAAAAATGGGTACTGACATTGAGTTATTCTTAAGGGCCCAAAAAAAAGAATTTATTAAGGAATGGAAGACAAAGGTAGAAGAAATCCTTGCTCAGAAT
>JAFGRV010000366.1 GCA_016934975.1 Spirochaetales bacterium
GCTGCGAAAAGACCCTCTTTCCATGATTATCGCCCGGGGCCCCCTTCCCTTTCTCCCGGGAAATAAAACAAGTGTCGGTTTTATTTCCCCCCTCACCAATCTGCCGCACTACTGTTTTGTCGGAGGGAATGCTGCAATTCACCTTTTTGGACTCAATCTTGATGCAATATGGCTGCGAGCCCCGTACGAAATTCAAACACTTAAAATTCCTTATGAATATTATATTTGCATCCGGGGGAAAGCACCTGATATCACTCTGGATTATATTTCGACTGAAAACCTCCCCGGGGGACAACGGAGCTCATACTATACATTACTACAAAATGAGTTTAACGGATCGATACAGGCGGGAAGCATTTTTACCATAGGTGATGGGGCTTACAGGCATTTCCTTTCCGCCAACCTTGCGGTAGAGGGAATTTTCCATGCCGGAAGGGGTGGAGCAGGTTCCATATTTGCAAGATTCCTGCGCGCTCTTGTTCTTAAAAGCACTCCCGCCGATATGGATACCTATTTCAAAGAAACAGGACAAACCTCGCTTTTACATACCAAATTAGGTCATACGATAGATACCCTTCTCGATACACACTGCGACAGACTCTCGAAACCATCGGGAGGAACAATCGCAAAACTTTACTCAACAGGGATGACGGATCAGAAGAATATCACCCTCCCATCGTACAATGCCCGGAAACTCGGCTATTCCCAGGCAGATCTGGGGAGCCCCGTGATCCTGAAAGCCTTGCGAAAGGGAAAAACAGCCTGTTCATGGTGTAAAGTCGCATGCAGGCATATACATTACATCAAGGCTGATTATGCTCCCGGGGGACAAGACATTTTTCTTGATGATTTTGAACCGATATATGCCATCTATTCAATGCTTGGGCTCACACCGGCGGAAAACACCCTGGCGGGAAAACTCGGGTTATTCGCGGAAATAAATTCAAAAGTGATACTACCGATAGAGGAGATGGGACTTGATATTATTAATACCGGAACAGCCCTCTCTGCATTATTTGAAGGAATTGAAAAGAAAATTATTCCTAAAAAAGATATCCCCGAATCCCTCGAAAATAAAACTCTCCTTGGAAATAAAGATGCAGTGATCGAGGTTCTCACCCTCCTCAAAGAGAATAAGGCTGATGATTACCCGGCTCTTTTAGCGGTCGGGTCCGGTCCGGAAGCTTTGGTAGAAAAATATCCCGATTTACGGAACTTTGTATTCACCTGCGGGAATGGAACTTTGGGGAATGCAGGGCATTGCAATGCTCTCTGGACATTTCTCATGCCCTTTTCCCGGTATTTCGGAGATGATGTGGGACAGATCTATACAATAGAGCACGATCTTCCCTCTCCGGGATCAAAAGACGTGGACTATATAGATTGCTTTAAAGTAGTCATTGATAAAATGTTCAGGCGCGAATTCTTTTGGATTCTCTGTAATGCTCTTTCTCAATGCAGTTTTACTTTTATCATTTTTAGCCAGGAGGGAAAAGGAGAAGAACTCAGTAATGATTCTCTTTTAGTCCGGCTCCTCTCACATTATGGTATAAAAACAACAAACCGGGATTTACAATGGTTCGGCCAGGCATTTTGGGCCCAGTCTATATATTTGAAATATAGTATGGGATGGAAACCACCCACACATGAAGATTACCCTCAACGGGTATATGAAGCATTAGAAATTGCATTACACCGTGATGCAAAAGAAATCAAACGGCTCATGGGGATGCTTATCGGTATCTGGAAAGAAAAAGCACGTACAATTTTATCCCGGTTCGGTTACCCGATCCCATGGAACTAAACACCAAAAACCAATTCAGGGAATTAAAAAACAAAAAACAATTCAGGGAGTTAAACACCGATACGTTCAGGATGACTGAAGATTTTGAATCCCCTCACCCTGACAGAGCCGATGAGCGTAATACCCATGGAACGTGCCCGCAGCACTGCCTGATGGGTTGCTGCACCCCGGGATACTAGAACCGGGATATTACAACGTTTTGCTTTATGGAGCATCTCCGAGGATATTCTCCCGGTGCAAAAAAGAATACGTTGTGATAAAATCACCTCTTCGAGCATTGCCCGTCCGATCACTTTATCCAGGGCATTATGCCTGCCGATATCATCACATACATAATCCGGAAGCTTTCCGGGACTTGCTAATCCAACAGTATGAATACTTCCGGTTTTTTTATAGAGAGGAGAACACTGCAACAGAAAGTGCATACCCGATTGAATATCAGCCTTTGTGCATCGAATATCAGTCTCCACGGGACGCCTTGATGCAAGTTCCATAAATGAAGAATACATGATGCCTTTGCCGCATCCGGCGGTATAGACTCTCTTTGAAAGAAGATGAAAGTCCGGAGCTTTTCCCAATTGAACATAACCTATCCATTTTGTAGTGTCCAGGGCAAAGGAAGTCACATCCTTTTGATCATGAATAATGCCGGAGGTATAAAGAAAACCATATGTCAGTTCTTTCAAATATTCGGGAGTACAGAGGAGGGTTGCAAGTTCCTGTTCATTAATCACTATTGTAAAGGGAATTTCAGTTGCAAGAGAAATTATTTCAGACGTTATACTATCAGCCTTTACATCTCTCACCTCAAGCTCTACATGAGGTCCCAATGTTCCGTGTTCATGCATTATAAAACCCTTTCCTGAATAATACATTGCCTGTGACGGACAATTGTATACTCAAATCAGGTGATTATATCAGATTGACGTTTAATGGGAAAGCATATATTACTGGATATAATATTGAAGAATAAAAAGAAGGAGAAAGAGGTTTAAAAGCACTTCCGAAAGAATGCAAAAACCGGAAAAGAAGGCAAATAATTGGGCTCTATTATGACACTTTTTTGCTAATTTTTTTGGATTTCCGGGAATTTGAATGAGTTCTGCCATGGGATCATCCGGCTGTGTAATATACTCACCTGTTTCATTGCATTTATATGCGCCGAATAGATATGAGATTTTTTCTTGTGATCCGCGGGAGGAGATAAGACTCGAAGTTCTGATTTTCACATTCCCTTTAATGGGGAGAAAACTCGCGCTTGAGGATGATCCATTTCTTACCATTATATAGTTACTCTGGTCCGGAAGCTTCGTAATAATCTTAGTTTCCCGAGAAAAATCATTGGAATTGCCATTAAAATAACGAAAAGGAAGTAAAAGAAGATCTCTTTCAGCTCTTAAAGAGCGTGCTTTTTTCCAGAGGATTCTATAGAGAAACAAGAGGGGAACTCCGGGAGGCAGAAGCAAGGTTATGGGAAGCAAACTTAACGAGAGTGAAATTAAAGCAGGAATTCTTGTTGACGAAATTTTTAAAAAAATATAAGTGCAAAAAAGCAATAAAAAAAAGCCTGTTACAAGTGATGTAAGAGTAAATTGATTCCAGTATTCATTCTTTTGTCTCCCATACCAGATTGACCGCTTTAGTAATTCCTGTTTTACTCCGTCAAAAATAACAACGAGTAATGGTCGTCCTGAATGAGATTGGAAAATAATTCTCCCCTTTTCCATAGTGAGAGATCCTGCAACAAAAACATTAGTACCTTCCGGGAGGGAAAAAATCTGCTTCCATTTCACACTCACCGGTTCCTGGTAGGAAAGTGCTTTTTCAAAGTCTTCGGGGCTATTTGCCGAGTCCCCTGAAGTTCCCCTGGAATAATCATGATAATCCCCCTGATATGGGGTTTGGGAGGGAACAAGGTAAAGCGAAACATCCTGGAGATCTACGGCGATTGATATGGTCCCATTATTAAGCCAGATCCTGTTCTCACCTTGAATCGCTTCGAGATTTCCAAAAAATCTATAATTTCCCAGGAGCCCTTCTTTCCAGGTAGTTCTATCGGAATAATCAACAAGAGGAAACAAGGAAATATCAATTAATCCTTTCCGGAATTTTCGCCACCTTTCTCGGACAATAAACGCACCTATCGCCGGAATTACTATATAGAAAAAGAGGGCAATAAATAAAATTATTATAATTAAAAACTCTGTTTGCATATTTTAATATTGCAAA
>JAFGRV010000367.1 GCA_016934975.1 Spirochaetales bacterium
ATTAAAAATCCCCTCACAATTATTTTAAATTCACTTCATAAGTATATAGCCGAACATAAGAAATCAGAGGACCTTAATAAAATTATGGAGCATTTTAATACATTGAACGACTATATAATTAAATATATGGATTCTCATGATATAGAACATGCTACTCCGGAATTTGATGAGTTCAAAGCTCACGGCACAAAAGAGACAGGAAACACCATCACCGATACACACGACGATATGAATCAGGAATCACATCAAACACAAAAAGAGGAAACAACAAAAATCGATAATCAGAATTCGAAAAAATATAATACTCCGGTATTACATATATATAATCCACAAATAGAAGATATCCTTATTGTAGCAGAAAACGCACAACTTTGTGAAATAATTGAAGTCGGATTATTCAGCCATTTTAATGTATTTTGTTATACTAACCCGATAAAAGCCCTCCATGATTTAAAAAGCATTCCCAAACCGGAGGTGATAGTGGCTGATATTATGATGAATACAATGAATGGAATCGATTTTTTTGAGGAAATACAGAAAGACTCAGGTTATAATGATATTCCTTTTATTTTCCTCACTGCAAAAACCTCGGAAACGGCAAAAAAAGAAGGATTAGCCGCCGGAGCTATCGTTTTTATCTCCAAGCCCTTCCTTGTTGATACATTACGGTTCCAAATAGAATCAATAATTAAAAATAGAAAGAGACTCATAAAGACAAGTGAGGAAAAAGCAATACAATTAATAATTGAGCATTTAAATAATACCCACTATCAATCTAAAGAAAAATATAGTCAATTCATCACGAAGTGCAAGAGTTTTAATTTAACACCTTTGGAAATAGAAATTGTCGGGAGACTTTTAGAGGGTTTAAGAAATGCGGAGATCCATGAAAGTATGAATTTAGGTTATAGTTCGGTAAAAAAGCATTTATCTGCTATTTACGATAAGTGCGGAGTGAAATCCAGAACACAATGTGTTATGTTATTTAATAAAGAACCTCTCCTTTAAGGAATCAACAATCATTCTATAGGTACTTTAGCCGGTTATTTTTTATTTTTAATAATGGTTAATCTTCCAATCCTCATCACTTTTCCGGCTAAAACGCACGTATTGTGACAATTTTCAATGTTAAGATAATCGGTCAAAATATGAATAAGAATTTAAAATATAATGATGAAAATGCACAATATCCATTTTTACCTTATTTCGTAGCCAAAAGTTACCTTTTTAACTGAAATAATAATATATACTCACACCATAGATAAAACTAATACGGGGATGTAAAGATGAGATAGTTCTTTACTGAATTTATACGGGAAGGAGGTTACAGATGAAAAAAGCAATTATTCAAAACAATTTTCAGAGGAAACATATGAGGGTATTTCGGCTTTTAGTTTAAAAAAGGAGATATGTTATGATAAATGAAAATGATGATAAAAACAAAGAAAAATCAATTTCCACCATAAAATTCGTACATAATTTATTAATTAAAAAGAATAAAAAAACCTTTGAAAATATGATCGATATGAATGATCATTTTTCTTTCAAAGGTCTATCAAAACCGATTCAATATTTTTCCTGGGTTTTTGAGAGCTTTGATAATACATGGGCTGGTGTGGATCATTTCCTGAACAAGATTTGCAAACCGCGTTCTCTGCGTGACATACGGATATTATTCCGGCACCAAATTCCCAGGGAATTACATATGTTCATGTTTATAAATAAACAGAATTCCTGGAAAAGCTATAACATTGCTTTTGAGACAGCATACGAATCAACCTGGGTGTTCAATGCAATCGATCAACTGAACAGAGGAGAATCAATTCCCCTTGCTTTCTACACATTAAAGGGTGAAAAAAGAATTATAAAAGCAATATCCGTTGACGGAGACGGTCCTCAAAACCCATGGGCCTATTTTAATATAACATCCGATAGCACAATGGAAATCCAGAATCATATTAACGATTGTTCACCAATCAACGAAAGCGGTATCCGGCTCCTTTGTCCTCAGAATTATCCTTATAGCGATAATTCTTTACATCTTTTCTGCAGAAAAGATTATAGCGGTAAAAAATGGAAGATAGACCGTAAACGTGCATCTTCAGGGTGGTTTTTAGATAACTTGAAGGGATTAAACCGGGGAGATTATCTTATCCTGGATTTATACCAGGATCATCCTGATCTCAATTATTTCTTTGTAGCGGAGAAAGTTTAAATAAATCTTACGTCTTGTTCGCGTTATCCCCGGCAAATACACCGCGGATGACATCCTGAAGAGCAAAATATTCTTTATAATTATCGGTAATATCTGTCAAATTTACGGATCCGCCTTCCTTGATCGTGGGTCCGTAAATATGCTCATACCCCATATCCAGGGCGGCTTTACAGCGGCGGTCGATATGGGAGACCGGCCTTATTTCTCCTGCAAGGGAAACTTCTCCGAAGACTGCTGTCAAGGGCGGGAGAGTAAGATCTGTTTTCGCAGAGTAAAGGGAAATACAAATGGCAAGATCAATACCGACTTCCGCAACCTTTAATCCGCCCGCCACATTCACATAAATATCCGCATCAAAAAAAGGAATTTTCAGGTGTTTTTCCAGTACAGCGGCAAGACGGGACACCCGGCGGGAATCAATTTTATCCGAAAAAACCCGGGAAATCCCTCCTTTGGCAGGTACTACAAGGCTTTGAATCTCCACCATAAGAACCCGGGTCCCTTCAAATACCGGGGCTATAACGACACCCGGAGGAATAGTACCATCCCGGTGTTCAAGAAATAAAGATCCGGGATCTTTTACCTGGGCAAGCCCTGTTCCTGTCATCTGAAAAAGTCCCAATTCATGGGTTGGTCCGAACCGGTTTTTAGTCGCCCTTAATATCCTTATATCTGATTCTGCCTGATCAAAGTAGAGCACTGTATCGACAAGGTGCTCCACCACCTTAGGTCCCGCAATAATGCCCTCTTTTGTCACATGTCCGATTAAAAAAAGCCCGGCAGAACGGGATTTCACATAATCATTCAATTCATAGGTACAGAGTTTCACTTGTGTCGGTGTGCCCGGGATTGATCCGATATCCGAAGAATAAATCATCTGGATGGAATCAATAATGACTAATACGGGTTTTATCGTATCAATAGCCCGGATGATTGCGGAAAGGTTGGTTTCACAGAAAACCTCGATAGTTGCTCTTCCCGCCTGAAGACGCTCCGCTCTCATTTTTACCTGCCGCAAAGATTCTTCACCTGTAACATAGAGTATTCTCCCTTTTGTTTTTATTTTAGCGGCAAGTTGAAGCATAAGCGTGGATTTACCGATACCGGGTTCACCCCCCACAAGAACGGTAGAACCCTTCATAATACCGCCGCCGAGAACCCGGTTCAGTTCATCGATTCCCGAATCAAACCGGGTCTCCTCTTCCATATCAACAGCAGTAAGTGGAATCGGTATTTTATCATCTTCCGACACACTATTGTCTTTTTGATTCTTTTTTGATTTTATCTCTTCCAAAGAATTCCAGGTTCCGCATTCGGGACACCGCCCGAGCCAACGGGTTTCTTTATGTCCGCATTCGGTACAGGCAAAAAATATTTTTTCCTTCATATGACTCCTTAAAATTTTCTCAATAATTTAAGAGTGCTTTTGTATTTACATCATCGAGATGTTTTTTGATACTTACTGTATATATTGTACCATACTCTTGATTATTATTCCCATATCTTATACAGTAGAGGCCTGTTGAGGCAATTGAAAAATTGTGATTTCTTCAATGTACTCTCGGAGTTCGGGTTATTTCCATGAGCTGCCTGGCTTTTTAAATAAGATCAGGAGAAGGAAAAAACCGGGACTACGCATTTATTTAAGTTTCCTTTTGCAAGAATAGATTTTTTTGCAAGGTAGTGATAAAGGGATTTATATGAAGATTTGGATTAAACTTTTTATCGGTATTATTCTCGGCACAATTCTCGGTATTATTATTCCATCAAACATCGGATCCGACTTTTTCGAAAGTGCGGCAAACATCGCAATTAATATAGGCAGATATGCAATTTTTCCTCTGATCTTTTTTTCCCTTATTATTGGTACGTATGAACTAAAAATTAATCATGCACGTTTTAAAACATACGGACTGATGTTTCTGTATATGCTTGCGGCAACATTACTCCTCGTGATTATCGGTGTTCTTTCTGTTTTTATTCTTTTCCAGGGAAGAATAGAAATTGTCACCGATAAAATGGACTCTATTAATGTACCGGGATTTAAAGAAGTCATGCTCACCAGTTTCTCAAAAAATATGTTTAATGCCCTCATTGAACATGGGGATTTTCTCCTTCCCGTCATGATCGTCGCCCTTATACTGGGAATGAATCTCACCTTCGATAAAGTCATCACCAGACCCGTTATCCAGCTTGTGGATTCCCTTTCAAGAATATTCTATCATATCAATTCTTTTATAACCGAGATCTTCGCCGTTGGGTTGATATTTATTACCGCGTCATCTGTCATGACACTTAAGGTCATTCAGAACTTTACAATATATACACAACTTGTTGTAATTCTTATTATTGATATTGCTATCGTTCTTTTCGGCGTTTTTCCGGGAATATTGTATCTTTTGGGAGAAAAAAGAAATCCCTATAAATGGCTTTACGCGATTACCGGGCCTCTTCTTACCGCACTCACCACGGGCGATTCTTACATATCCTTGAGCACTCTTATAAAACACGGCAAGGAAAATATGGGTGTCCCGAGGAGAACAGGATCAATTACCTATCCTGTTTTCGCGCTTTTCGGCAAAGCAGGGACAGCACTTGTGGTAAGCGTTTCATTTTTTATTATTTTAAAATCTATCAGTGCCGCAGATATAAATATTCTCGATGTACTCTGGGTCATAGCCTTTTCGTTCCTCGTATCCTTTGCCGTGAGTTCCAGACCGGGAGACGGCGTTTTTATCGCGATTGTTCTTCTTTGTAATGCATCAACAAAAATAAACCAGAACCAATACCTCATTCTTAAAGCGATCCAACCCCTGCTTATCGGATTCGGCGTTATTCTTGATGTGGCGACCTCTGCTTTCATTTCTTTTCTTATTGCACACAGGGACGGAGTGAAATTAAAAATCGAGGCCCGGGACTTTATTTAGTATTTTGACCCACTTATTTTTTTCCATTCTCTGCAATCTTATTCCAGTACCGTTTCTGTTCTTCATGAATTTTTTCGACTGTTTTATCGAACAAATCAGCCCCGGTGAGGATTTCCCGGGAGTACTCGGACAACGCATTGGCAAATTCGGCATGATACACTTCTATTTTTTTTCTAAAGAGAGAATTTTTTTTAAGAGTATCCATTATCCTCCGGGTCTGCATCAGGGCTTTCTTTTGATTATTATTATTTGAAAGAACCGCTGCAATATTACCATTACCACACACCCCTAAACTATCCGTATCCCGAATAGACTTTTGCACAAGCTTATAAAAAAGAGACAAAGCCTGAGTTTGTTTTAATTCTTTTAAAGCGAACTCCGGGACGATAAAAGTAATGAGTATAAGGGAAAAGGTTCCGCCATATCGCTGGATCTCTTTTATCTTAAATTCTAATTTCTCTAAAAAATCCGATTCCGTGAGAAGAGCCTTTGATCGTAATTGTTCTATCACAGCGATTAAGGTAACAAACATAACTTTATAAAGAAAATGAAGAAGAATAGTGAGGGCGAGATTCGGGATAATAAGCACTAAGAGTATTTCGGGAGATGTTTTGGATTGTCCCGCGATAGATTCCGGCAAGAGCCACAGAAAAAAGAAATAAAAAGAAACAAATATCATAATGATCACAAGGGGCGGTTTACGTTTATAATCCTTTTTTGCCTCTATAAGAAATTCCGCCTTAACAAGGAGTATACTTGCCATGGAAATAAGGAAAACCATCGATCCCACAAGAAAAGTGCGGAGATTAAAAGAATAAGAACCTAACAGGAAAAATAAAAGAAAAAGATTCGAGACTATCAAACTTATAATAAAGGCAACAATAAAAACAGTTAATGGTTGAAAATTCATAACGGGTGTATTATCGCTTGTTTTAGACTCCGGCATCAGATGACAGCTCCTCTCAAACAGGAAATTATTCTATTGTTAAAAAAACTACAATGATTATCGTATTTTTGCAATTGACCCATATAAATTGGATTAAAAATTGAGACATTATCCAATGAAACGGTTCTATCCCCTGTTTAAGTATATATACCATGGATAAAGATAATCAAATAAATTTTTATTTTTTTAA
>JAFGRV010000368.1 GCA_016934975.1 Spirochaetales bacterium
ATTCCGGATAAACTCATCGGCGTGGGCAATAACCGCAGCACGAACAACCTCTTCGTCGGTGGCAGTTGTTCTTCCGTACCGGATGTTTTCCATAATAGTGCCGGAAAAAAGATGGGGCACCTGAAGGACGACACCAAGGCCGGACTGAATGGATTTTTGGGAATATTCCATATAATCAATAGTATTGAATAAAATCTTTCCTTTCCGGGGCTCATAGAATCTGCAAACCAGATTCACAATTGTCGATTTGCCGCCTCCGGTGGGACCAACTAACGCGATAGTCTCCCCTTTCCGCACTCTGAAATTAAATTTATTCAACACGGGGTTTTCTTTTTCATAGTAAAAACAAACATCCCGGAATTCAATATCACCATCCAGCCCCTTTAATTCTTTACAATCCGGCCTATCGATAATCTCGGGTCTTGTTTCCAGGAGGGAAAACACACGTTCGGCTCCCGCGATAGAATGCTGCATCTGGGCATAAACCCGGGCGAGATCCTGGATGGGCCAGGTCATAAATAGTATAAAACCGATGAATGCCTGAATTCCGCCGATTGTTAATAACCCGGTCTTCACCTGGAAAGGACTCACCCACATAATAATCCCGATTATAACAGCACTGCTTATTTCCACAACGGGAAGGAAAAAAGCAGCAAGCCATGCCGCCCTGAAGGAAGAATGCTCCATATCGGTTGTCAGTTTATCGAACAAGTGAAGATTTTTATTTTCCCTGGTAAAAGCTTTTACGATCCTCACACCGGTAATATTCTCGTTAAAAGCAGCGGTGATCTTTGAATTTGTCACCCTGACTTTTCTGTATTCTGCTAAAATGTATTTCTTTAGTCGCAGGGCGATAACAAGGATAATGGGAAGAAAACCCGAAACTACAAGAGCTGCCGCCCAATTTATTAAAAACATACATGTCATTGCAGAAATAATATTTACTATAGCCCATATGGTGTCCACTAAAAACCATGTGCATAAATCCGCGATTTTTACCGTATCTGACACTACCCGGGTAATGATCCACCCTAACGGGGTTTTATCAAAATAAGAGAAGGAAAGGTTTTGGAGATGGTCGAACACTCTTTTGCGTAAATCATATTGAAGGTGTTCACCCAATAATGCCGCACAATAAATAAAACCAAAGACCGAAATTCCGACTATAACGACAAATAGACCAAAGGAGAATGCGTACAAATAGAGCGCAGAGATATCTCTCTTCATCACACCATTATCAATAATATATTTGATTAAGAGATTTATTATGGCATTCATGACAGATGTGAGGGCGATACAAAAAATAAATCCGGCTAAAAGCTGCCAATACGGTTTTGCGCAGGCGAGTATTTTTATAAATGTTTTTGTAGTAAGTTTTGTTTCAAAAATTTCTTCTTCAAATCGCTTTTCTGACATTATGATAACTCCCGGTGTAATTCATCTTCGATGAGTGTTTGAAGTTCAAAAATCTTTTTATAAAATCCGTCCTTTTTCACAAGTTCCGAGTGTGTCCCTCGTTGAATTATTTCTCCCCTATGAAAGACTAAAATCGTATCTGCATTCATAAGACTCTGAATTCTATGGGCAATAATGAAGGTTGTTCTTCCCTTCATCACCTTTTTCAGGGTCTCCCTGATCTGCTCTTCTGTCTCCGCATCCACTGACGAGGTAGAGTCATCTAAAATGAGAATCCGGGGATCTTTCAATAGTGCCCTGGCGATTGCGATTCTCTGTTTTTGTCCCCCCGAGAGGGTCACACCCTTTTCACCGACAATTGTATCATATTTCTGAGGAAAATCTATGATTGAAGAATGAATTGCCGCGGCTTTTGCAACACTCTCTACCTCTTCGGCGGTCACTTCCCTCTCCATACCATAGACAATATTTTCCCGTATACTTAAAGAAAAAAGAAATGGCTCTTGTTCTACCAGTCCGATCTGTTCTCTGAGATGAAGTTTGGAATATTCATTGAGGGGTCTCGAATCCAAAAGAATTTCTCCCTGGTCATAATCATAAAAACGGGGCAGCAGACTTACCAGAGATGTTTTGCCTGAGCCCGCCTCTCCGACTAATGCGACAACTTCTCCCGGTAATACTGTAAGATTAATCCCTTTAAGAACGGGTCTCTCTTTTTCATAAGAAAACCATACATTTTTAAAAATCAACTCACCATTAATAACCTTCTTACGATAAGTGGATTTACCCAAAGAAGATTCTTCTTTTTCTTTCAATATTTCGACTATTCGTTTATACGATACGGCACTTCTTGAGAGCAAGGCCAATAATCTTCCCATATGCTGCATCGGCCAGACAATTCTATTCACAAGGGTACAATAAACGAGTAAAACCCCGAGGGTTATACTCCCGTTTATTGTCATAATACAGGCAATCAAAATACCAAAGACGGTCTGCAAACCGCAGAGGATGTGGGAAATCGGCCAGTATAACGCGTGATTAAGCATCAATTTTTTACCACATGTAAATTTTCTGATATTTTCATCATTAAATTTTTCTTTTTCAAATTCATCCCTGGCAAAAGCACGTACAATCCTGATGCCGGATAAATTCTCCTGAAGCACCGAGGAAACCTTTGCGTCCTGTTCCTGATATGCATTATATGATGAAAATATCCGCTTAAAGAAATTCCGGGAGACAATAAGCACCAGGGGAATTACTATAGAAGAAAGTAATGCGAGTCTCCAACTATAATAAAATATCGCTGTAAAATTTATAATGAATAAAAAAGCGATCCCCGCCATACCCATCACCTGTTCCGAAAAGAAAAGCCTTACCGCATCGACATCAGAGGTGGAACGTTGAATCAGCTCACCGGTTTTCATTGTATCATGAAA
This sequence comes from Spirochaetales bacterium, assembly GCA_016934975.1. Classification (GTDB taxonomy): domain Bacteria; phylum Spirochaetota; class Spirochaetia; order SZUA-6; family JAFGRV01; genus JAFGRV01. Next base: position 2,853 of record JAFGRV010000368.1, read on the forward strand.
AGAGAAGGAAAGCTTTTGTATATGATCAAAAAGAGAATTTCTAATAGACCGCGTGATCGACTCTGCTGCCCGGGCCCCTTCTCTTCCGGAAAGAAATGAAAAAAATCCTGAAAAAATATGTAATACGACAAAAATAATTGCGATGGTAAGAATCGGAAAAGACCAATTCTCTCTGGTTAATACGGAATCAATAAAAAATTGAACAATAAAAAAACTCAAGGTAAAGCAGAGGGCCGTTAATCCCTGACAGAGGATTGCAAAGAAAAGGGAACATCTTCTCCCTTTTGATAATTGCCAATATCCTTTTACCGGGGAATCGGAGAGAGTGCTTCGAATTTTTTTATACCGGGTCTTTACCATTTTAACAAGTCCGTAAAACGCATTCTATCCTGGCTATGTCATACCCTGCAATTATGTGAGATTTTGCCGAATATCATAATTTTTATATGTAAGGTTGTTCCCCAACCTACCTCAATTTAGGCTGGTCAATAACATCCATCCGGAATCCCGGGGATTGTTTTAAAACGATTCCGCTATAATTGGAGTTAATAGACAGCCTGAATTATATAAAATCACCACGTGCAAAAAACGGCATATCAGGATCGATGGAGTATAATCATTTTTAATAATTATAACAAGCATATAATTGAGGTTGTCCCGCATCTATGTCTTGACTCATAGATATTTTCCAGTTGTCAAGAAATATATAGGTTTTTTATTTTGAATTGTGGGCCGCAGGCCAACGCTGTGTGCGCCGTGCCCTCTGTGAGAGTCTATTTTACCTCGACTCTTTGAACATCAATCTTTCCACAATACAACTTTATTGCGGCCGATAATTATCGTTTCTTTTCCACATTGAGGACATATTCCCTGTTTAAAAAGTTCATCTTGTATGGAAGAAAATCCACAGGAATTACAAATGGTACTTTTTGCCTTGTACATAGCCTCGTCTGCCATAGATATCAAAATCTTCACAATATTTGATTTTAATTTATCAATCTTATCCCAGTCGGCGTTGACACTATTCCCGACCTCATATATTTCCCTGAGATCAGAGATGGATAATACTTTGCAGATTGTTTCGCTATTGTCGATAAGCGATGAAATCCCGAAACTTGACGTGATAGACACAGGTTGTTGAGTAAAATGAATCGGTATGGAGTATATATTCTGTTTCAGTTTATCCGCGACAACCCGGGCCCCCTCGATTGTCGTTTCCGGGAGAACAATAATAAACTCCTCCCCCCCGTATCTTCCCGCGATATCACCGGTTCTGATCGTCTCTTTTACCGTGGCTCCAACCATCGTCAGGACTCTGTCACCTATCTGGTGTCCGAATTTATCATTAAAGAGCTTAAAGTGGTCGATATCAAAGAATATAAGTGAAAGAGGTTTATACGAACGAATAGCGAGATGATCCCGGAGAATTCGCAATATAGTCTGCCGGTTATGCAGACCAGTCAATTCATCAATAATCGATTGCTTAAGGGTTTTACGGTAATTCATGTACCGTTTCAGGTTCACTTCTACGGTTAACAGAAAATCATTTTCATCGAGAGGTTTCGGAAGCACCGCTATAGCTCCTTTTTTTCTAATCCCGATAATGACCTCTCTCCTGGTTATTGCAGTCAGAAAAATAAAAGGGATTGATGCGAATTCAAGATTACTCACCAATTCATCATGGAACTCATCCCCCTTCATCCGCGGCATATTGATATCACAGATAATGATATCCGGTTTATAGGAATAGGCGGCATGTAACCCTGATTTTCCATCCTGGGCGAGGATAAAATTCATGTATCCATCCCGTTCCAGATATTCTCTCGCTATATCACGGATATATTCATTATCTTCGACAATAAGAATGATTCCCTTATGATAGTCATATTCCTCTTCTTTATTTTCCCGGCGAATTATCACCGAGAATCCTTCGGCCCGCTCTTTTTCCTGGATTTCCATCTTTAAAATACGAGACAATATCTCTCTATCCTGATGAAATGAAAAAGTGTCGGTTTCTATGTCACTAAAGTCTTCGCTGCCGAACATCTCTTTTCCTTTTTTAAGTTCGACAAAAAAAGCAGCCCCTGTTCCTTCTCCCTCTGATTCAGCCCAAATATTTCCTTTAAGGCATCCGATAAGTTGTTTTGTATAAGCAAGACCGATACCTGTACCGCTGTGACTAAATCTCCTGGCATTATCAACCTGAACAAACCTGTCAAAAATATCTTCCAGCTTGTTTTTGGGGATACCGATACCATTATCAGCAATAACAATATGTACGGTATCTTCATAATTCCTGCATTCAATTTTTATTTCCCCATTACGGGGATCAATAAATTTAAGGGCATTCGATAATATATTATAAAAAACCTCTTCGATTTTTTCCGGATCCGTAAAGACATTATCGATTTCCTCGGCAGGAAGGATATTGATAATCCTGATCTGCGTATTCATGACAGTTGATTTATAAAAATCCACAATACTTTCTATGAGTTTTTTAAGATTCACCTTACGTACATTCAGCTTCACTCCCTGGGCATCCATTTTCCCAAGTTCCAAAAGCCTGTCTATTGTCGATTTCAATTTCACGGAAGCATTATAAATAGCGGAAAACCATTTCGTAATTGCCGGATCGTTTATTTTCTCATATTTTATTCCCAAATCAGCAGAATTAAGAATAATCATAAGGGTGGACCTGAAATCATGAGTTATATTCGCGATAAAATCATTTTTCAGATTATCTATTTCCTCGAGTTTTTTATTCGATTCTTCAAGCTCTCTCGTTCTTGTTTTAAGCGCTTCCTCTGCTATCAACCGTTTATCGAATAAACGCGTAAGCATAAAGCCTGAGCAGAGGATATCATGGAGTGTGTCCAGGACATTTTCCACTGCCGGATTAAGATCAAAAATAATAAATCCGAACTTAATATCCTGGGAATAAAGTATACGAAGCATCCAGGAAAACCGTTTTTCCCGGGAATCAATTCCTCCGGGAATAAGTTCTATCGAAGGGAATACCGGACCCTGTGTTCCATGAATTTCTTGCGTCGTTCCGGCAAGTTCCGCAACAAGCCGGGATTTCAACTGAGAAAGGATTTCCGGGGTTATTTTTTGAGTTTCCAACTCTTCTTCGAATAAGGAGAGAAAACAAAACTGTATACCAAATTGCTGAACCGTTTCCACAATTGCAAGGAGGAGATTTTCCAGATCTACTGCATTATTCACACGAGTAAAAAGTGATCTGTATGCCTTATCCTGCCTGGCCCGGATATACTTCATTCTCCCTCTTTTAAAATTATACATTTTTCCGATGAGAACCTGGGAATGATGAAAGAGTTCCTCAGCCAGTGCGATGTCATGGGGATCTTTAAGATCCATAATCACAAATTTCCTTAACATCTCAAAAATATCCTGCCAGGTTATATTTTTGTTCCTTTCGATGACAAATCCGGGAAGAGCTTCATTTATTGAATCATAGAGGGTGTAAGTAGAATCTTTTATATCCGAAAGCAATCGAGCGAGAAAGATCCGGATATACTTTTCATACATACATTTTCTATTTTCACATAACTGAAGCCGGGAACAGACCTCCCGGATAATTGAGTTTCGTTTTATATTTATTTCACTATCGTTTCCGATGAGGGAACCGGGCAGCTCATTCCCCCCGGGAATTTTTATATGAGTAGAAAAACATCCGCAGGATTGCCGTAATACCGTGGAGGTTGATAAAAATATCTTCCCGGGAACCTTCTTTCCATTGATGAGATCCAGCAATATCTCGGTCCCTTTTCTTGCCACTTCTTTTATCGGCACATGAACAGTCGAGAGAGGGGGTGAGAGAAATTGAATCTCTTCCCAATTATCGAACCCTGTCAAAGCAATATCTTCGGGGACCTTAATACCTCTTTCTGTGAGTACTTCCAATACCCCCATTGCCATACCATCATTAGCGCATACAATCGCGTCACAATCCACCCTTCGTTCATCCAGGAGCATACGTGCAGCCTTTTCACCGGAATAAGTGGAAAAATCCCCCGGGAAAACCAGATCCGGATCAAAGGGAATGTTATGGAGCACAAGAGCTTCTATATACGCTTCAAAACGGATCTCTGACTCATCATTACTTTCAGATCCGCTTATGTAAGCAATATGCCTACGGTGATGATGCTCAATAAGGTGACATACGATCTCATTCATACCCCTTTTGTTATCGATTGTCACACTCGGAATCCCCTCAAGCACGGTAAAAAGACTCACAAGAGGCATTTGATTATACAGGTGAACAAAGGAAAGCAACTCCTCTTTTGAAATAAAATTACCAAGTGAAGCGGAGGATATCACAAGACCATCGATTTTATCCGGATTTACCATTTTGTAGACGACATTTTCACTGGATTCAAAAAAGTGCCCCACATCCAGGCATTTCCCGGTAAAAACAATAAGGTTAACATCATTTTCTCTTGCTATTTCATCAATCCCGGTCCAAAGAGAGTTATGATATTGGTCATCCAGTTGATCCGTGAGAAATCCGATTGTATGGCGTCTCTTTTTATTAATCATGTATACTCGTAATTAACCCAAACTTAAGCTTCTCTCAATGAGTGTAATGTATAAGAAAGAGATAAAGCAAGTATTTTAGGTAATTGTAAACCCCACTCATAAAAGAGTATATAAAAAAATCGTCAAAACACAAACAGAATTAAGCAATAAAACCGACAAATACCGGTCATCGCCACGGAATCCGTGACAGGACCGGAGGAAGGTCGAATACGCAAAAAAAAAGGGCTGTCTGCTAAGCAGACAACCCCTTTTTTATTTCTTCTCCTGACTTAGTTAAACATAGTAGTCAAAATAGTCATGAATTCATCTGCATAGTCATATCCATTTATTGTTGCTGTTTCAATTGTCGGAGAGTCTTCATCCGGCATAATCATTTCCAATACAATATCAACAGGATCATCCGTAACACCGGACATTGTTAATTCAAGAACAAAGGACATACTTGTAACTGAGTCAATCATTTCCAAAGAACCTGATATTGTAATATCAATCGAATAGTCTGTGCCTGGCATAATACCCTGAATATTTAAATCGTCATAGGTGATAGTCATTGTATCTCCACTCATGGACAAAGACATGGCTCCGTTCAGTGTCAGATCTACTCCTTCAATATCATCAAGATCAAGTTCACAATCTGTAAATGTGAAGGTTACCGTATCCCCGGATACAGTTGCTGTGATTCCCGGTATATCAAACGCCCCATCATCAATATAGTCGGCTAATATTACTTCCGTTGTAATAAATCCGGTTCCTAATGTCGCCATTATAATTGTTTCTACTTCGCTATCACTTGGTTCATATTCACCTTCCTCCGGACAGCCAAGAAAAAAAGGAACAACAAGCAAAACAAGGCACAAAAATAATAAAGATAATTTGTTCATACAATCTTCCTCCCTAAAAAAATGATATTAATAAGTATATGAAAATAAATTTTACTTTGCAAATAAAAGAGGAATAAAGAATGATGAAACAATCATTTTTTTATTCTTTCGATACTCATTTATGAGGTTATATTTTTACTATATACCATGGATGGTCTCCTCTTCATCACAACGACACTCCAATTTTTTTACGCAGAAAGCATCGGAAAAAATCACCGATTCCTCTAAAGATACCATACCTTTATTGTTATCCCGGAAATTGAGAAAGCTTCACTATAATAGAAACATTTGGGATTTTTTACATGGCACGTAAAAATTGAAAAGATAAATCTCCAAATCCCGGGATCCACTCATGCTGATAATCGGGATATAAAATCATCTCTTTTTCACAGTTCATTTTATTATATACTGCAAATTGTGTGGATGGCGGGCAGATATTATCAAGGAGTCCGGTTGCCATCAGAACCCTGGCCTTTATCCGTGGAGCAAGATTTTGTATATCAATATACCCGAGGGTAGTAAATACTTCATTTTCCCGTTTGTGCCGGGGATCAAAATTCCTGAAATAGCCTTTCAGTTCAAGGTAGGCGTTTTCTGCCAGATCCATGTCCCACACACGCTTGTAATCCGATAAAAAGGGATATATTGTAACACAGCGTTTAATCCCCGGATTCAAGGCGGCACAGGCAATCGAAAGCCCTCCTCCCTGGGATGCTCCCATCGTTCCTATACGGGTATTATCAACTTCATCCATAGTACGGACAATTGTCGTAAGCTGGACCGTATCCAGGAAGACCTGACGAAAATAGAGATTCTCCGGAAAATCAGCCAAACCACGGATAATGTGGCCATTCAAAGTATTTCCCTTCACACCCCCCGGGTCTTCCGACAACCCGCCCTGCCCCCGGCAATCCATGGCAAAGACGGAAAATCCCGCCGCGGCATAGCTGAGTTTATCGTACCAGTCACCGGCATTAATAGAATAACCGTGGAACATGAGAAGCGCGGGATGGGGCCCTTCGAGG
>JAFGRV010000369.1 GCA_016934975.1 Spirochaetales bacterium
ATCTTCCCAGTGTCCTTTTAAAAGGAATGGTCCATTATCTATCACTTGATTCACCCTATACCTGTTATCCAGACCCATAATGAAAGAGTCTTCATCCCCCCCCTGGCGGAAAGTGACACAGGCGGTCGACAAATTCTCCGGATCAAATTGAAGAGAAAAACTCTCAAAGTTATATCTGTTCTTTGAAAAGGTAAAGGTTTTATTGGAAATTTCCAGGGCCGGCTGCGGGATTTCCGTAATTGAAATAATCTCAGGTTCTGCTCCAAAGATCTTTATCGCTTCTGCGAGTTGATTTCTCTTCTCGCTGTTTTCCGGTAAAGGTGATGATGATTTTACCGCATTTGCTATTAATGTTGATGCAATAGTGATTGGATCTGATCCTTTTTGCGGGGGCAACATGCTGGCTGTAACAATAACAAGGTTTTTATCCGGTATCACAGTCACTATTTGTCCGCCATATCCCCAGGCCGTATAAAATTTACCCTTTTTATCAACCCACCATTGGTACCCATAATCATAGGGTTGATAAAAACTGCTTCTGTCTTCCATTTGTTTTTTGGTTGATGTGGCCACCCATCCGGCGGGAATAATTTGCTTTCCTTCCCATTTTCCTTTATTTAAATACAGAAGTCCGAATTTTGCCATATCCCGGCATTTCATCCATAAACCCCATCCCCCCACGACGTTGCCTTGAGGATCGGTCTGCCAAAAATAATCAGTAATTCCCAGGACATTAAAAAGCCGCTCCCGGGCATAATCTCCGGTTTTTATCCCTGTTGTCTCCCTGATAATGCCCGAGAGGAGATGAGAAACCCCGGAATTATAATGAAATTTTGTCCCGGGCTGTACATCCATTACACAATTCAAAACATATTGAATCCAATCATCATTCTGGTTTATCTGTGTCATCGAACTCGCAGCACTATTATCATACCATTCTTTCCACTCCAATCCCGAACTCATGGTGAGGAGGTCTTTGAGTGTCATGGATTCCTTTCTTTTATCCATATTAAGGATGTTTCTCCCGGCAAAAATATCCTTTACTTTCACCTCCTCATCACGGATATAGCCGTCTTTCATCGCTATACCCACAAGGGCGGAGGTAACACTCTTTGTACAGGAAAAAAAATGATTATGCGAGGCTTCGGTATATGGGTAGCGATATGCTTCAGCCACAATATACCCATTTTTTACCACAATCATACTATTTATTGCTGTTTTTTCTTTTATCATGAAAGTGAAACTATCTGCAAGAATCCCGGAATCCATACCCTGTGCTTCCGGTGTGGAATACTTCCAGGCATTAGTCGGATAATAATCCAGGTTTATGGATGCACATCCGGTTAAGACAATTGTTATAACCATAGCTAATAAAATTTTAATTTTCATACTTTTCTCCTTGTATAAGAATCTTTCCGTACTACTGTACTATAAATATAGCACAGTAGTACGGAATTGTCAAGGGTTAAAATAAAGTTTTTTTAAAAATTGTATGAAAAATATGATACACTTTTTTTTATTTCACAAGAGTTGTTCATTGAATTTATATCAATTTTAGGATAAAATCACAGAAATAATAAGGAAGAAGGAATTTTGATGTGTGAACATTTAGCCGGATTAGAGAAAGAATTGCATGAACTCGGTATACCCGAAATATACCGTGGCCAGGTGTGGACAAATAATTGCCGGGAATGGGTTTATTTTGATTGCTATCTGGAATTTGAAAGCCTAAAAAAACGTTTCAAATTCCCTGAGTTTATCATACATCACTTAAATAATGATGCAAAATCCGGATTGGAAGAGGGTTTTGTCTGCACATTATGTCATGATGCTATAATGGGAATTCATCAGGGGGTTAAGAATACAAATAATAAGAAAATAATTGCATAAGAATCTAAGAGGGAGTAAAAAACCGGATGAACCTTACTATTGCAACAAGCCAGTTTCCTGTCGATGCAGATATTCACAGCAATACGACATATGTCGTACATCATATGCAATTGGCAAAAAAAAATGGCGCAAAGGTAATTCACTTCCGGAAGCAAGTCTCTCAGGGTAGCGGGAACCGATTTCTCCACTTTTGCCGGATTTAACTGGGACCAAATGAAAACATCAACCCTCAATATTTTGGCCCTGGCACAGAAACTGAAATTATGGGTTATCCCTGGATCAGCTTACCGGCAAACATAAACCCCACAATTGTCTTAATATTAATAGATAACAAAGGCGCGATCATTGATCGATATGACAAAATGTTTTGTTCAGGCGATATAGCCGGAAAAACAGGGGATTTCGCCCATTATAGCCCCGGTAATCATTTTTCTGTTTTCACTATACATGGCTTCCGGGGCGGTCCCCTCATCTGCCACGACTACAGATACCCTGAATTATACCGTCAATATAAACTTAAGAGTATAAAGGTAATGTTCCACTCATACCATGCAGGTCATTTATCTCATGAACGCATTTGATCTATGAAAAAAGATGTCGGGGAAGAATATCAGAAATATAATCCAGGAGGGACAATCCCCGGTATTACCATGCCCGGGACTATGCAATCTTACGCAGCAAATAACTGCATGTGGATAAGCTGCCCAGAGACATCTGCCCATGAAAGTATTCACTTGATTTATCTCCCATATTATGTTATTTTAACTTTATTACATTAAATAACGACATATGTCCGGTTCCTGAACCGGTCATGAGATAAACAACCATTCGGGAATATGAACCTTTTGCATCAACAGGACATACTCCCGAAAAAAAAATAACGGAGAAAGCTATGTTAAGAAAAAACTGTATTATTACAACCATGATCATATGCATCTGTTTTTTAGGCCTTACGAGTTGTGAAAAAAAGCCCTTTGATATCAGATTTGATGCTGAAGAAATAAACTTTGGAACAGTAGTCGGAGGTACGACAGTAAACGCCGTATTTCAATTTAAAAACATGGGAACGGAAACTATTGAAATAAAAGTAGTCCGGCCTACCTGCGGATGTATAGCTGCAGGGGATTGGGATGCAACAACAAAACCTGGTGAAATCGGGAGAATACCTGTTGACTATAATACGGAAGCCTTCGAAGGTGAGGTATCTAAAATTACTTTTATCGATACAAATATAACGGGAAGAGAGAGTATCGCATTAGTATTAAAAGGAAATGTTTTCAATCCTGTTCAAATTTTTACAAAAACCTGCTGGCTTGGTAAAATTGAAGATGAAAATAAGCCGGTACATGGGAGTTATAACATCAAGTACAATCTAAAGACCCCTCTTGAGGTGGAAGATATTATTCTTCCCGATGATAAAACAACTGCCAGGATGGTGACCGTTGTCCCTCTTAAAGAATATAGACTCGATTTTACCGTCAATCCTCCATTTAAAAAATATGAGGTGACCGTAGGAAAAATCATTCTTAAAGTGGGAGGTGAAGTGAACCGGTCTTTCGACCTCGAATTTTCCTATCTTGTACCCGCACCTATCCAGGTAAATCCCAGACATGTGAAACTCGATATGGAAAAACTGAAACGGGAACCAATAGAGCGTCGAATCAATATTAAAAGCAACATTGAAGATCCTATCGAAATCTTAGATTTAAAATTCGATGGGACCGGAGTAATCTATACGACAACTGCGTTACGTGAACATCTATTTTTGCAAATCCCCCTGATCTTTCCAAAAGGTTTTACATTTCCGGAAGACAAAAAAATATTTTATCTTACATTCAGGGTAAAAAATGATCCGCTGGCTTTATTATATAAAATTAAGATAGAG
>JAFGRV010000370.1 GCA_016934975.1 Spirochaetales bacterium
ATTTTTTCAATTGTATTTATTATTGGAGAAAATCTTGGTCCACCATTAACATCATTAAAGTTTGATATTTTCCACGATATAAATATGTATTCAGTATTCGGTAATTCAATATATTCCGGAATATTTTGTGGCACACTTTCAATTCGAGTATTTCCGGATATCCCATTCTTCATAGCAAGGACATTATTAATAAATAGAATATATGCTGAATTGGCATTTAATAAATATAAACCAAGCCTTTCGTTTTTATTATTTCTTATCTTCAACCTTAACCAACAATATCCAAATGATTTTCCGGTTTTACTATTCCAATGTTCGGGGACATTAAATAAATCCCAATCAAAATCATTATAATCAATTCCAGCAAAAGCAATATTATCATCATTAAAAACAAACTTCCATTCTCCTTTAAGTTCAATTGAGCCATTTTCTTCAAACGACCAATCAGAAATATCGATAAATCCATTTTTAACGGCAGGTCTTTCATCTCCATAGCAAGAAAGAAAAATAAACAGCGAGAAAGATAAAATAAGGAATAATATTATTCTAATATTTTTCATAACTAATTAGTTTCAAGCTTTAACAATCTTGCAATATTGGCTCCAAATATTAATTCTTTTTCTTTTAATGTAAAGTTCATGTTACTTATTTTTTTAATATTATTTGATAACGCTCTCCTGTCATTTGGTGTGTCTGAACCAAATATAATGTGAGTCGCACCAAATTTTTTATATGCAAGCATTATTCTTTCTTTACTCAAAAAAGAATGGGGAGATATTTCCAAATAGAGGTTGTTATGTATAAAATTGAATTTGTTTATTATTTCCAGACCGGATATATGCAGCATAATAAATATTGTTTTTGGATGAGCACGTACTAAGTCAATAAATCTCTTTACTTCCCTTGCCGAATGCGGGTGTACGAATATAATTATATTTAGATTCGCACACAATTCCGCGATCTGATAAACAATATTATCATTAAAAGAAAAATTATCACATGGCTGCTGAAACTTTATTGCTTTTATATTATATTTATTTTTCGCATTCACAATATACTCTAAAATATTTTCTTTATTCGGATTTATCCAGAACACCGGAATAATTCTATCCGGATATCGCCTTGCAAACTCAATAACTAACAAATTACCATCGCCTTTATTAGATAATAATTGCGAACAGAGACGGCAGGCGGGATTAACATAAAGCCAACCATAATAAGGATGTAATTTTATTAAAGGTATTTCAAGATGAGGAGCATTTCCTATTTTTAATGTATTCTTAATAGAAGGGCATAATAAAACTTTCGCAACACCATGTGTATCAAGTATTTTAATTATATTATCAGGATTATTAAATTCTCCACCAGTATGTGCATGTGCATCTATTATCATTTATATACCTCATGTTACAATGCTATTAAGAATATCTCAAAGTACTTCATCTAAAAAATCATTTATATATTCTACGGTACTGTCATTTGTTTCCGGTGATATTATATCACCTGCAATAACATGATCTTCCGCATTTGTATTGATAAGTTTTTTCCTGCTGCTTCCTAAATTCTCAAAAATTTCTTTAATCACAGGAATTGAAACAACGTTATCCTTCTCCGTATATAAACATAATACAGGTAATGTTATTTTATCCAGGTGCAGGTTTCTACCGAGTTTACATAATCCCATCATAGGCAATAGTGCCTCCGACCTATATGTAGTTGTCCAATATTTTTTATGTAATTCGTTCGCAACATTCCATTGCATGTATTTCCCGGCGACAAGCTTTATAATGATATTTCCCCATGGCCATAAAATAAGATTTGATGATTTATCGGCCGGCTGAAAATTAGGCGACATCATGATAACAGCAGCGATATTACTAAATTTTGCGGATAACCATAATGCCAAAGGTACTCCTGTAGAGACTGCAATTATAATTATTTTATCACCAATTATTTTTCCGATTTCATATGCTTCATACGCATCATTAATCCAATCGTTCACCGTAACATCTTTAATTCCTTCATCATCTCTTCCATGTCCTTTCAGTCTGCAATAAAAAACATTCGCTTTTAATTTTTGTGCAATTAAATCGGTAACAGGGGCCGTTTCCTGCCGTGTAGCGGTAAAGCCATGTATGTATATTATACTATAATGTGATTTTTCACAATTTATTTTAGACCATTTTATTATTTTCTCCGTATTAACAATTAAATTGGGGATAAGTGATTCCTTCTTTTTAAGATAATTATCCAACTTGTCTATTTCCGGTAAATTAATAGATTTTAAAGTAGTATCGATTTTGACTCGCGGGCCTGATATTATAAGCAGTATAATTAATATGAGTGCAATTAAAATTATAATTAATAACATAATTCTTCCTCAATAACGTGAACATTTTTACCAATAAACAGCTTCTATCTCAGTTTACTCGGAAAAATAAAAGGTAAAAAGCCTCCCTTCGGGAGCTTTAATACATTCCTGTTTAATGTGATATACACTATATAAACAATAATCTCCATTGTAAATGGGAAAATAAACAACAGACTATGAGCCATTTACCAATTCTTCAAATACCTGGTTGGTGCAAAATTCATGATCCAGGGTAAAACCAACTATTGTCGTGTTTGAAACTTCCATTTTAACTGGTGTCACTCATCGGTAAACTGACCCCTTTATTCCCGGCATGTGGCCCCCCTGGTCAGTTAAAAATAATTATCAATAAATTCATCTTTATTCCATCCTCCTCCATCAACTTTTTTAAACCCGAATTTGCATTAGAAAAAAAGCCATGTTATACTGCTCCATGGTTTATTTAATTTGTAAAAAGGAGAAAAAAAAATGCACAAACAAAAAGGAGTTCGGAAAAACCTGCTCATCTTAGTGCCGGTTTTACTTTTAGCGGTAAGTGTGACAACTCTCTATTCACAATCAATCCCGGGATTGGGAGACGTGAACGATGACAGTTATATCGACATCGTTGATGCCCTTCTTATCGCTCAATTTTATGTGGGGTTGGAACCCGCCAATTTTATGATCACGAGGGCCGATGCGAATGACAGCGGCGATGTGGATATCGTCGATGCCCTGGTGGTTGCCCAGTTTTATGTGGGATTGATTGATACCCTCCCGCCGGGGACTCAAGGGACACCTGCCCCCACGGAAGTACCCGGGGCCACACCCACCACCATTATTTTGAAAGACAATCCTTTTGAAGATGCGGTTCCCTATATTGATGAGACATGGTCTTCTTTGGCAGCTGAAGGGGGAGGCGCGGAAATAGCCTCCTATAATACGGCAATTTGTCTGGACCGCATCGCAGCGATAACAGAAGGAATAGGATTACAGGGTCATCTTGATGCCGCGTTAGAACAGGGAGCAAACCTTATCACCATCAACCTTTGTCGCCTGCCCAGGGATTGTGACGTTGATTCCTTGTATCTGCCCTACGGCACATCTTCTTTTGAGTGGTATTCATCCGAGTTCATCGATCCCATAGTAACGATTTTATCTGATACCAGGTACAGGCGGATCCGGAAAGTAATGATTATCGAACCCGGAACCCTGGTAAACCTCATTACCAATCTTGATATTGCCCAGTGTATGGAGATGAATGGTCCCGGAGGATATGTCGATATGATCCGGTATGCGATTAACGAGCTGAATACAGTCCCCTTTGTTTATAATTATATGGATATTGCCTTCTCCGGCTGGCTTGGCTGGCCTGACAACTTCGGACCGGCAGCCCAACTCATCAGTAATACGATTAAAGGGACAAACGATGGAGTAAATAGTATTCATGGATTTATCTCAAATGTGGCAAACTATAGCCCCCTGGAAGAGCCCTTTTTACCCGATCCCCTTCTGGAAGTGAATGGCTCTCCGGTCTATTATTCCGAATTTTATGAGTATAATAAATACTTTGGAGAAATCACATATGCCCGGGACATGTACGCGGAATTTGTACGCCTCGGGTTTCCTCCAACTATCGGGATGTTAATCGACACATCCCGCAATGGCTGGGGCGGCCCAAACCGGCCCGCCCGGGTGAGCACTGCAACCGATCTTGATACCTATGTCAATGAATCCCGGATTGACAGGCGGGAACACCGCGGCAACTGGTGCAACCAGCCGGGTGGAATCGGTGAACGCCCCCGTGCAAATCCCGCACCGCATATTGATGCCTATGTATGGGCATGGGCGCCGGGATTATCCGATGGTGTGAGCGATCCGGGAATAATTGATCCTGATTATCCATATAGCTTATATGACAGGATGTGTGGTCCCAATGAACAGAGTACTTACAATAGTAAATTCTCCACAGGTGCGATCCCGGCACCCCATTTTAAACAGTGGAACCAGGAGCATTTTGATATGCTTCTCCAAAACGCCTACCCGCCACTCCAGAACAAGCTGGATAACCCCTTTGAGGGTGCACGCATGTATGTTGATCCCGAATGGTCCGGACGGGCGGCCGCAGGCGGGGGTTCGGCAATTGCAGACAATAATACCGGAATCTGGCTGGATACGATAAAATCAATCACCGAGGGCATGGGACTAAAAGGCCATCTGGACGAAGCAATATCTCAAGGCAGTAATCTCATCCTGCTTGTTCTGTATAATTTACCGAACCGAAGCTGCTTATCCAATGAACCCAATGGAGAACTCCTTGTTGCGGAGGACGGGATAAATAAATATATGACTGAATTTATCGATCCCATCATCACCATCCTCTCTGATCCTGCATACAAAGATCTGCGTATTGTGACAATTCTCGAACCCAATTCCCTCGCAAACATGATTACAGGGTTTGATATGATATTATGTTCACAGGTAGTTTCCTCTGGTGCATATGTCACCGGAATCCGGTATGCCCTTAATCAACTCAATACCCTCCCGAACACCTATACATACATCCCCATGACCGAGGCTTCATGGCTGGGTTGGGATAGTAATCTGGGACCCGCTGTCGACTACTTTTCGAGCGTTATCAAAGGAGCACAGGGAGGAGTAAGAAGTATTTCCGGATTTGCCACAAATACATCAAACTATGTGCCTTTGGAAGAGCCCTTCCTCACCGATCCGGATTACCTGGTAGCCGGCCAACCGGTGAGATCTTCCCTGTTTTATGAATACAATTCCCACCTGGATGAATTGGATTTCGTAGAAAGTGTCTATAACCGGTATGTAAATAAAGGATTTCCGTCCTCCATCGGAATAATTGTTAACACCTCGCGGAACGGATGGGGCGGACCGGACCGGCCCACTCAGGTGAGTGCTTCCATCAATCTTGAAACCTATGTCAATGAATCCAGAGTTGACCGGCGTCTTCACCGGGGCAACTGGTGCAATCAACCCGGAGGAATCGGAGAAAGACCGCAGGTAAATCCGGGACCACATATTGATGCGTATGTCTGGGCCTGGCCCCCCGGTCTGTCCGATGGTGCCAGCTCGGAAATAAACCTGGATTCGAATGATCCGACATGGCCTTTTATGAGTATGTGTAATCCCGAGGGACAAAGTAAATATAACAGTGAATTCAGTACCGGTGCATTACCGGCACCGCATTTTGGATACTGGAACCAGCCCCACTTTGAATTATTATTACAAAATGCTTACCCGCCAGTAAATTAAGACAATTGTCGCATTTCCCCGGGAACGCATAAAATGCTCCCGGGGAAAGCGGGCTTTGGATCTGAAGCCTCTACAACCCCTATCATTCCGCGATTTTCCTGCCTATATCTTGACATGGCCATGAATAGAGCTTATATTATAGACATGAAGATAGCTCATATTGCAGAATTAAAGAATCACCTCAGCTCATTTTTGGCATTAGTTGAAGCAGGAGAAGAGATTGAAGTGCGGAAAAGAAACATTCCCATCGCAAAAATCATACACATAGATCAGGTCAAAAAAAATAACACTATTCTAGGCTGCGGCAAAGGCAGCGTAAAAATAAATGGTGATTTAACCGAACCTTTTCTTCCTTTAGATTATTGGGAAATGCTCAGGGAATAATGAATATCTTACTTGATACCTGTGCGATCATTTGGGCCATATCTGAACCATCTCAATTATCTGAGAAAGCAAAAAAACTTATCCGGACAGCAGATTCACAAATTACTGTTTCTGCAATAAGCTGCGGGGAAATCGCCTGTGCTGTAGAGAGAAACCGGATAGACATCAACATGCATTGGAAAAAATGGTTTAACCATTATATTGCATTAAATAACTGGAAATGCTTTGATATCAGCCTTAAAATAATAGAAGAAGCCTATTCTTTACCCGGAGAATTTCATCAGGATCCATCCGACCGGATAATTGTCGCAACAGCAAGATTACATTCTTTGCAGATCATCACCGCAGATAAAAAAATTCTTAATTATCCTCATGTTGACTCAGAATGGTAGGTCTTTACGTTCTTATTACAGCCTGGTAACCCATCTCTTTTTCCGGTCGCCTCATTCCCCTGTTACCATTTTCTATCTCATCCGTATAACTTTATACAACTGCTTTGACCAATTTGTTAAACATTCCATGTGTATCAAAACTATACACTACATTAATATTCAGGTCAAAGCCTGAGTGTTTTGACACTTTTTCCATTTTAAATAAACTATGATATTTATAGAATGGATTGAAAATACCACGGTCAAAACACTACTATTATAGATAAGGAGTAAATGATGAGAAAAGCACTTGTATTGATAATAATAAGTCTTGTGTGTATTTCTTCCATCGCGGCCCTGGATAGGCCGGCAATCCTGGTGAAGGGAGAGAATGGGGAATACAAACCATTAAGAATAAGTAAACTCCGGATTGAGACTTCCGTTATCGGCAATCTCGCTCTCACGACGATGGATATCACCTTTTCCAATGACCTGAACCGGGTATTGGAAGGTCAATTCTATTTCCCTCTTTCGGAAGGAAAAACAGTGACGAGATTTGCACTGGATGTGAATGGCGCACTCCGGGAAGGAGTGATTGTGGAGCGGGAAAAAGGCCGGGCAGTCTATGAATCCACTATTCGTCAGAACATTGACCCCGGACTTCTGGAATGGTCCAAAGGGAACAATTTTAAGGCGCGAATTTATCCTGTCCCGGCAAAAGGACATAAAAGACTCGTCATCGCCTATGAACAGGAACTCACAGCCGAAGAAGAGGGATTTCTTTACCTCCTGCCCCTTGAATTCAAGGACAAGGTTGATGTTTTTTCAGTGAAGGTCGAGGTGTTCAAGCAAAATGTGGAGCCTGAATTTTCATCAACAAATGAACTCATCAATCTTTCTTTTAAAAAATGGAAAGAATCCTATATCGCGGAGATGGAAGAAAAAAACTACCTCCCGGACAAACAGCTTGCTTTTATTCTTCCCAAAACAAAAGCCTATAAACAGGTATCCATTGAGGAGGCTGATGGATCGACCTACTTCTATGTTCATCTGAATCCCGAAATTAAGGAAAGCCCAAAAACATTACCCGGGAAGATTTGTCTTCTCTGGGACGCGTCTTTTTCTTCGGAAAAAAGAGAATACCAAAGAGAGTTTGATCTCCTGGAACGTTACCTGGAAGCCTGCGGAAACGTAGGTGTGGAAGTTGTTATATTCCGTAATGAGGTGGAAAAGTCCCCCCGGCTCTTCACGATTAAAAAAGGAAACTGGGGCGACTTAAAATCCTACCTTCTCTCTATTCCCGTTGACGGGGGGACTCAGCTTGGGAGTCTTGATCTGAACAATTATACCTGTGATGAGTTTATCCTTGTCTCGGATGGTATCTCGACTTTTGGCGCCCGGGACATGAGCCTCTCATCCACACCGGTTAATGTCATCAACTCGCAGCTCACGGCCGGGCATTCCTACCTCAATTATATTGCAAGGAAAACCGGTGGAGTTTACATCAACCTGAAAAATATTTCCAATAATGAGGCTTTACACCTCCTTAAAAACACGGCTTATTCATTTATAAGAGCGGAATATAATGACAATCAGATAAAAGAGGTATTTCCGGGCCTCCCGGTCCCGGTTACCCGGGACTTTTCAATCACAGGGATGATGACTTCAAAAAAAGCAGAGATAACTCTTCATTTTGGGATCGGGAACAAAACCATGTATTCCACCTCCCTTTCCCTTGATTCTTCCTCACTCAAGTCGGAGAGCGGCCTTATTCCCCGGATATGGGCAGAGAAAAAAATCACGGAACTGGATATGCAATATGAAAAAAACCGGGATGAGATTATTGGGTTGGGGAAAAAGTATTCCATGGTAACACGGGAGACCTCCCTCATTGTCCTGGACAGGATCGAGGATTACATCGCCAACAGAATCATTCCCCCGAAAGAAATGCAGGC
>JAFGRV010000371.1 GCA_016934975.1 Spirochaetales bacterium
ATGCCCTAAAACTTTTTACGGTTCATACACCAGTAAAGTAATTCCGGATTTTTCTCCGGTTCAGGAACCGGGCATTTGTCCGTATTTACAATTGTAGTAAGTTTGTCATTTCCTTTTATTATAAGTAGTTAAGGAAACCGATATAATGACAGGAAATAACTTACTCTAAACAATTGAGTATATCAAGGGTAATTTATGTACAAAGAGGGATTTAAAAAGTGGAAGAAATAACAGTACAGGTCAACGTATCACAGCAGGAATATAAAATCTATATAGGGTATAATATTTTAGATACGGTAATAAAACATATCACACAATCACCTTACGGGAATCGTTATGCAGTGATCACTGATTCGACGGTAAAAACACTGCACGCCGAAAACTTTGCTGCTAAAATGAAAAAATATAATAATGACGTTCTTCTCTTTGATTTTCCTGCCGGTGAAATATATAAAACCAGGGAAACAAAGCAGATGCTTGATGATTTTCTTTTAGATAACCGATTCGGACGTGACTCCGCGATTATTGCTTTCGGAGGAGGTGTAGTCGGAGATGTTGCCGGTTTTGTCGCCGCAACTTTTATGCGGGGAATACCGTACATTCAGGTCCCCACAACAACTATTGCTCAGGCAGACAGCAGCATAGGCGGTAAAACAGCGGTCGATTATCCCCAGGGAAAAAATTTGATCGGCGCCTTTCATCATCCTTGTTCAGTGTTCATAGATACCATAACCCTCGCCACATTAGATGAGAGAAATTTCACAAGTGGATTAATTGAGGTAATAAAGCACGGACTTATAAGAGATAAAAATCTATTTGATTTCTTTAACAGGAATAGCGAATATATCCTTTCACGTGATCACAGCGAACATGCCCGGACAATGACAGATCTTATGAGAAAAAATTGCACTATCAAAAATGAAATTGTTGCAAAAGATGCGAAAGAGAACAATTTAAGAAAAATCCTCAACTATGGTCATACTATAGGACACGCAATCGAACACCTATCCGGTTACAGCTTATTACACGGTGAAGCTATCGCTGTCGGGATAGCAACCGAAGCTTTCTTTTCCTACAAACTGGGCTTAAGCTCTCACGAAGATTACATTGAGCAGCGTAATATAATAAAAAAGATACATCTCCCGGTCACAATTCCCGGAGAGATTAAAAATGAAGACATTATGAAATTGATGCTTCTGGATAAAAAGGCAAAGGCAAAACAGCCGGAATTTGTGCTTCTGAAACAAATAGGAGAAACATTTCTGTTTGAAGGCGGAAAAACTACCACACCTATCCCGGAAGCAGATGTTATGTCTTTACTCAAAGAATTCCGGCAAACGAAAAGTTAAAATCTGAAGATAAAACTTCGTTTTATCTTCAGATTATCTTCTATTATGAAGGAGTAAACATGAAAGGTATTATTATTGCAGCAGGATATGGAAGCCGTTTTTTTCCGATAACAAAAGCAGTACCAAAAGAAATGCTTCCGCTTATTGACCGGCCGGCTATTGATTTTATAGTTGAAGAATTTCACAATTCAGGCATAAATGACATATTAATTATTACTTCAAGAAAGAAAAAAAGTATAGAGGACTATTTTGACCGCGATCCTGAACTTGAAAATATTTTATCCAAAGAGGGTAAACAGGAACAGTTACGCTCGATTACACCACGGAAGGGATCCTTTTATTATATTCGACAGCAGGAAATGAAAGGCACAGGACATGCTATCTTACTCGCAAAATCCTTTGTGGGAAATGAACCGTTTGTTGTTGCGTATCCCGACGACCTTCACTTCGGCGAGATACCCCTTTCCCTGCAGCTTATAAACAAACACAACGAAACCGGTTGCAGTGTCCTCGGAACAATACATAATCCGCGAAATTTGGAACGATACGGTATCATTGCTCTTGATACGGATAACGTACATGTAACGGATATCGTTGAGAAACCGGCACCGGGTACGGAGCCGAGCAAAGAGGCAACCATCGGACGGTATCTGTTTACACCGGAAATTTTTACCCTCCTTGAACAAGGACTCGCCAATCACAAAAAAGGTGAATTTTATCATATCGATGCGATTCGTTCCCTTGCAAAAGCTAAAAAATTAGTCTTTATAAAAACAACAGGAACGCGACTTGACATCGGCGAACCGGCAGGGTATCTGGAAGCTGTTTTTACCTATGCCCGGATGATGCCCGGATATGAAGATGTTCTCTCGCAAATTTATTTAAGCTTAAAGCGGATGGGATAGCGGAACCGGACAGCAACCGCCTGTCCGTTTGCTTTCGCGGGTTCACATACTATCCCCTCCAGGGATTCTATCGCCGCCTCGGCAAGACCATACCCAGGGTCCTTTAAGACGACGATATTACGTATAACGCCGGTTTTATCAATATACAATTCAAGGTACACTACCCCCTCGATTTTTTGTTTATTGGCCATCACCGGATATTTTATATTCCCACGAATCTGTTCGGTTGGAAATACAGGGGCGACCTCAATTTTGTGCTGGGGTAAATAATCAATTACCTGGGCATTTTGAAGGCTTTCGGATTCCATCACTTCTTTTTCCGTTTCGATGATTGTTTCTGCAATCTCCGGTTGAGACGGAACTTCGATTATATCCTTTTTCTCCGGATCTTTTTTTACCTCTTTATCTTTTGTTTCGGGAGGCGGCGGATTGTATTCCTGTACGTCGACCATCTTAAAAACAGCAGGCTCCAGGTCTTGTTGTTTTTCATTTATACTCAAGGTAATAGTGAATATAAGAACAATATGAACAACGATAACAAGAGATGGAATACTTATTTTTCTTAGTAATGGGAGTAAACGGATACGGGAAATATTTTTATTTACAGGATTGTCTGTTTTATTGTGAGATTGTCTGTTCATAATACCCCGGTTTCTTTGACGACCAATGAAACGACCCTGTGCTGAAGAAGCTTAAGAATCTCCATAACCATATTAACATTTTTATACGGGGTGTCTTTATCGGCGATGACATGGATTCGAATCTCGGGATTTTCCACGATCCCGGAAGCGATAATATCCTCAAGGGTCTTTTGATTTTGAGGGTTTCCGTCTACGTAAATTTCACCGGAATATGTAATCCAGATCTCAAGATTCTCATCCGCTTGAGTGACTTCCTGATTTTCCGCTTCCGCGTATCGTATTTTCACTTCCCTCCTGTAATTAATCAATGAAATAAGCATTATAAAAATGAGTAACAAAAATGCGATATCCGACATGGAATTGATGGGAATAATCGGTTTCCGCCTTGCTCTCCGCCGGATCTTCATGTTCTTTCCTCCATCATTGAAAATGAAAAATTCTCTACTTTTAATTTTCTCACAATATCCACAATCCGTACTACCTGTTGATACGGAACCTCGGGATGTATGGAAAGAAGAAGGGTCATATTCGGATACGCCAGAAGATTATCCTTTACTGTTGTTTCAAGGTCAGGCAACATTATCTCCGCATTGTCAAGGATGATACGGTCATTTTCCAGGAGTTGAACTTTTATAATATCTTTTACATTAACAATTTTAGTGGAATCCTTTTTCGGCAACAGAAGAAGAAACCCTTTGTTCACATTAAAAACAGCGATCACGATAAAAAAAATAATGAGGAGAAAAGCGATATCACTTAAGACGCCGGAATTTGCAATATCCGGGAGCTTTTTTTTCTTTCGCCTGATAGTCATTATGCAAGGGTCCTCTCGTTATTTTCTCGATTGGTTTTAAACATCTCCATAACAATTTCACTCCCTGCTCCTTCTATCCGGGAGGTAAACTTATCGACGATATGGGCAAAAATATTATATCCTGCTATGGCTACAATAGCGATAGAGAGTCCGTAGGCGGTAGTAATCAATGCTTCGAATATGCCGCCGGCCACAAGTTGTGCGTTTACTTCCGATGCTGTCGCGATGGACTGAAAAGCACCGATCATTCCGGAAACCGTTCCCAGGAATCCCGTAATAGGAGCAATTGAACCAAGGGCCACCAGCAGGTCGAAGCCGTTTTCCAGCGCATTGATTCGTTCCAAAGCTGCTGTCTCCATTGCCCGTTCAACCCGGTGTTCTCCAAGTTGATAGACCTTTATTCCGGCCAGGAGGATCCGGGACGCAACTCTGGAACGGGGGCATTCTTCCAGAAACTTTATCGCGGCATTCAAGTCTCCCCGTTCTATATACTCTATGATCCGGGTTTTTAAATCTTTTACTTTCAAATTATGATATAAAATATGAACTGTCCTTTCTATTATAAGACTTATTGTCGCTACTGAGAAAACCATCAAAGGCCACATAGCCCAGCCTCCCATGGCAATTAGTTCTTTTAAAGACATGCTCCTTACCTCCGGTTATTTTATTGTAAATTGCCGCACGGATGTCCGGCTCCTTCAACAATAAAGCAGGCCGCCGAAGGCCTACTTTATTTTTATAAACTGTTTATCTTTTAACAGAACATCAAAAAAATACTTTAGATTATACAAGGAATAAAAAAGCAAAGGTGCTTCTTCAAAATCCCGCCATAAGGTCCCGGTGTCCCGCAACTGCCAGAGATGCTCGGGAAAAACAGCCCGGGTGTAATCCGTTCTCCACCAGAGGTCATTACCCCATGCTTTTTTTTCCTGAAAATTTTCTTTATTCTCATAATACACCCCGGGCAAGGAACGATGAGCTTCCAGGGTTTTAAATCCTCCTCTTTCGGGAAAAAGAAACCGGATGGCATCTGTTTTAAATCCCCGGGTACCGGTTGTTTTACCCGTAAAACGGGGATACACATTCGTGTTATTAATCTCCTGCAAAAACCGTGAACTCTCGATTATCCGGTCGACCCTGTTCTTTACCTTCCTCGCC
>JAFGRV010000372.1 GCA_016934975.1 Spirochaetales bacterium
GAAATTATAAAAAAACTTGAAAGTGAAAATGTTTTCGCGGGAAATCTTAAAGCCTTCCTTGATGCGATGCCGACAAGTAGTTCCGGAGGAATCGCCCTCCTTTCTCCCAGTGCGGCTATCGGTACATGGCAGGGTCATATTGTTATCGATAATGAGACTGTACTGCACAAAGGCATTATTGCCATGAGGGAGAGTGTTCAAAAAGAGCTTTCATGTGACAATCTGAAAAAAGAAGAGCGTGATTTTCTCACTTCCCTGGACATCGCCTACGAAGGAATTCTTATCTATGCCGGGAGACTCGGTGAAGCGATCCGGAACAAAGCAGAAGCGGAACATGATCCTGCGAAAAAGAAAAATTATATGACAATGTTCGAAGCAGTGAGCCGGGTACCCGCTTATCCCGCGGAGACGTTTTATCAGGCTGTACAATCATTCTGGATAATTAAAACAGTTGTGGGGCTTTCCGTTCCTTTTAATGCTCACGGACTCGGAAGACTCGATCAGATTTTTTACCCGTTTTACAGCAGAGATATCGAGAATAAAACAATAACCCGGGATGAAGCAAGAGAAATACTTGAAGAGCTTCTTATTAAGAGTATGAGTCATAATATGAGGCCATATTCAAATTATATCAGCGATTTTTCCCACCGGTTTGATGGTTCCGAAGCCGTTACTATCGGCGGGCTTACGGGAGATGGCAGGGACGCAACGAATGAATTGACCTATCTTATTCTGGAAGCCGCGTATCGTTCAAAAACAGTCATAAATATCGTGGTCCGGGTGCATAAGAATACACCTGATGAGTTACATCTCCTCATTTCGGATTTACTCTATAATAAAATATCCAATGTATCGATTTTGAATGATGATGTCTGCATCAAGGCTTTAGTAAATTACGGGTATATTTTGGAAGATGCGAGGGAGTATGCCGCCATTAGCTGTGCAGATATCTGTACTCCCGGTAAATCCGGGGCCATAGGAGCCTCCAGTATCTTACTCTGTAATCTCCTTGATACGACTTTACGAAATGGTATGAGCGCCACCTTACTCGGAGATATCAGTGACGCCGGGTTAAAAACAGGGGAGATCCTCACATTTAAAACCTTTGATGATTTACTGACAGCCTTTTTTAAGCAATTTGTTTATACATTGACATTAATCGATAAGGGTGTTGATATCCGGGACAGAGTATATGCCGCGCAATTACCGGCTCCTCTTATCTCTGCTTTTACGCCGAGTACACTGAGGAAAAAGAAAGATGTGACTGCCGGAGGTGAAGATTATAATGTCGAATTCATCATACTCATGAATAGTATCGCTAATCTTGTGGATTCTTTATTTGTCATTAAGCAGCTTGTTTTCGAAGAGAAATGTTTCAGTCTGTCAGAACTCTGTAAGGCCATCGATAATAACTACCATGGGTATGATGAACTTCATGAGAAGATTGTAAACTATCATATGAAATGGGGAAACGGTCATCCGGTGATAGATCAATTTGCACAGGAAATAACCAGCCGTTTTGTTGATGAAATAAAAAAACATAAAAATTTTCGAGGGGGACCCTTTGTCCCAAGTATCGTGAGTATGATTACTCACACAATTTCCGGGCGATTGGGTATCGCGACCCCGGATGGGCGTAAGGCTGCCCGGCCATACGCTGCCGGATGCAGTCCATATAATGTTGAAAAAAGCG
Source organism: Spirochaetales bacterium (assembly GCA_016934975.1). Taxonomy (GTDB): domain Bacteria; phylum Spirochaetota; class Spirochaetia; order SZUA-6; family JAFGRV01; genus JAFGRV01. Next base: position 1,694 of record JAFGRV010000372.1, read on the forward strand.
GTCCCACGGGGGTATTCCGTTCGGTAGCTGCTCTCGATTTCAATAATATCCTGGAATGTTCGTTAAATATCAAACTCCATCCTTCGTCTATCGGAAAGAATATTGAATCACGTAAAAAATGGATTTCCTTATTAAAAACATATTGTAACCTGGGAGGAATGCAGCTTCAACCGACAATTGTATCACACCAGGATTTACTCGCTGCCCAGAAGGATCCATCAGCATATAGTGATTTAATCGTAAAAGTCGGAGGATACAGCGTTTACTTTACGGAACTTGGAAGAGAACTACAGGAAGAAATTATTTCCCGTACGGAACATTCCGGACTGTAATGCGGCATTCCTATGCTTGGCAGAATATTCGATATTCAACAGTATTCAATATATGACGGACCGGGGATACGTACATGTATTTACTTTAAAGGATGTCCATTACGATGTTCCTGGTGTCATAATCCCGAATCACAAAATGAATCATTTGAAATAGCCTATAATGCCCTGAAGTGCAGGAAATGCAAAAAATGTATCTCCGCATGCAGAATAAAAGCAATTTCCTTTATAAAAAACGAAATAAAACTTAATCACGATATGTGCACCCTCTGCAGAGAATGCGTTCTTGTTTGTCCCCAAAAAGCACTCACCTTGGTGGGGAAAGAAATATCATCGGATGAGATTGTGAAGATTGTAATTCAGGACGAACAGTTTTACCGTGACTCAGGGGGAGGAGTAACGATTTCGGGGGGTGAACCGAGTGCCCAGGGAGAATTCCTCATAGATATTCTTACTCGATTGAAAGAGAGGAATATTCATACTGCAATAGAAACCTGTGGGTATTTTGATAAAGACATGCTCCCGGATCTCATCAAGGTAACGGATCTTTTTCTCTTTGATATCAAGCATATTAATCCGGAAAAGCATATCAGATATACTGGTGTCATTCCGGATGTCATCGGTGAGAATTTCAGGACAATACTCTCTATGGGCGGAACAACTGCAATTATCCCACGAATCCCCCTGATTCCCGGTTTTAATACGGATACGGCCTCGATACATGGGATTATTTCTTTTTTAGGAAATTCGGGGTATCATGGTATCATTCACCTTATGCCATATAACAGATTAGCCCGGAATAAATATGAGAGATTAGGCAAGGGGAATTTTTATATGGATATGGGAATTCTGACCGAAACTGACCTTGAAAGAATTATCACTCAATTCAGAGAGAAGAATTTTTTAGTTATCTGTAATGAATAATCAAGCCATTCTCATCAAGGGAGCTCAGGGGTTTGTTTTTTCATGAATTCCTATTGACAATCTTCTCTCTAGAATTTTAGAATCTATAGGTCATTTCTCGAATTATACATACAATTAAGTAAATTGTGAGTAGTTCCGGTTGTTTTACGGAATTGAAGTTCGTTGAGTTTATCTTTTTTTGAGAGAATATCGTTAAGGTGCGTCCTGATAAAACATAAGAGAGAAAGAA
>JAFGRV010000036.1 GCA_016934975.1 Spirochaetales bacterium
CCTCGTTATAACTGAAGTACCAGCATGAGCTCAAGAAAATGTTTTTGTTCATTGACATCTTTTTCAAGATTTTTATTCCAGATATATTGATATGTATATCCCACACTGACATATGTCGTTACATAGGGAATATCTATATAACAATCTACAATACAGCCGAGCTGGAGTACATGCTCAATAATATCCTGGGTTAAAAACCGTGATGGGCCGTAAAAGGTTATTGTCCCATCACTCTGAAAACCATCATCAAATACCGTGCCGTCACTCGTCACCCCATCTTCTTCGAAACCCTCAGAGGCATTCCCATGTCTGGTAAACTTTGTCCAGAGATCAATCTCCAGCCAGGACAAAGGAGTCAAAAATATATCGAGATAAAGCTGGTCCGAGTTCGGTTCTAGAATAGTCCCTATATTTTTTCCGTCATGGGTATACGTAAGATAGGAAGGATCTCCCCCCGCATGATGTGTGTACATATAAGGAGTGATCATGAGGTATGAAAATTTTATGCGCTTAAAGATATCGTAACAAGGACTCCAGGTGACACCTGTTTGCAGGGCTAATTTATTCTGAGCGGAATCGAAATTAATACCATTCACATCCGTTTTTGCGGAACTGCTGAAGGCGTCCCAGTCATCAACATATAATACCGTATTCCATTGCAGATCAAAAGGCAGGGAAACCTGGGTAAAGAGCCCGATGATTGAACTCGCCGAATCGCCGAAAAGTTGTTGGGTAAAAAAGGCGTGCTGCAAAGGAATCAGATAGACAGGATTAAAACTTCCACCGCACAAGGTCGATTGAATAATTCCAAGATTGAGCCAATCGGTAAAGTAAAATCGTACGTTATGAATCACCAGATATTTTTCTTCCGGAGAGGGAATCTCCTCTTTTTCACCAGTGAGATTATCAACCGTATATTTTGCATAAAGATCCAGAAATAAAGAGGAAAAAGAAAACCAGTTCGCATTGTAGGTAAAAGAGAGATGACCTGCCGCCGGTGCCTCGGGAGTAACGACAGGGCCATTATCAAAAAAAGGACCAAAGGAACTTCTCATGACCCCCGCCTGGAAGATGAGATTCTCCGTCCCGAAAAAAAGCCCGGCTGTTCCGTAATGACCTGTTCCCAGGCTTCCGCTCTCTGTTTCCACAACACCACCCCCTGTTTTTGCCTCATCATAGAAGCGGGACCATTTTTGTATTTCCAGCTCATCTGAATTATCGATGATACCAAGGGATAGTTTTCCCGAGTAGGAAACGCCCGGGGTGACGAATCCGGTGGAAGTGATTTGCATCGTATGTTTTCCCGCATACTTATCAAAATCGAAGAGGGCTTTTTCTTCATATCCGAAATGTATCGGCCCCGGGAATACTTTTTCCTTTGAGAGTTTCAGGTTAGGGATCGTGCAGGCCTTAATGAAGTCTTCTGCCAGAGTTCGGCTTCGGGGATCCCCATGTTTCTCTACTTGCTTTAATAATGGTATAATAACCTGGAGGGAATATGGCCGGATAATCGGTAATGTCCTGATATATCCCTTTTCATGCCAGAGTGATAAATAGGTATAGATCCTGTCCTGAGGATCGGAAATAAGTTGAGCAGGAAGCCGGCTGCAGAGAGCCGTTACTATCAGAATTAAGATAAAATATTTTTTTTGAAATACCACAGTGTACCTCCATTTTTTTTCTATTTACTATCAAAAGAAAGCCACCCCCGTTCACAGAACGGACTTTGCAAGGCGGTCTTTTACATTAAAGATGGGAGAGGCTGATGTAAAGAGTGTTCTCCATGTTGCAGCCGTCCATGCTTTATTCTATAATCTATTTAAGAAATAATATAGCCTCGTTGCCTGCAATTTTCATTGGTCTTTACATATTTTATCCCGGAATTAAAAAAGAAAAAGAGTGAGGCCCTGGAAAATAGACTGGAATAATCTTTTATTATGGTATAGATTAATAAGAAAGATCTGTCAAAGTATGTTCTGTTTTAGTCATGTGCCGGGAATTCTGTTCGTCATAAGAGGATTCAGGGTGATTATAAACTATACAGAAAATGCGATGATAATATTGACAGCAATTTATACGTGCATTCGCCATTAATTATGGAGGTATTCTCCCTATGAAAAAGATAATCTTCATTTCAATAATCATAATGATAGTGTCATTCTCTGTTTATTCCCAGAATCTTGACCCTATTATTGATGATTTATCAACCTTCTTTTATGAGTTGGGAAAAGAGATGGCACCACATACCGTGCAAAATGAGCTTTCCGGTTATGGTGTGGGAGAGGCAGATTTCGATAATGCGCGGTTGTTTTTTATAACCACATCAATCGGGGCTACCCTTTCTTCCGGATTATTTGAGTTTATTGATACAGAGAATTCTCAATTTGAAATTCTCAATGTCTATAACTTTGTTGATAATATTATTCAGGAGACGCCTGATATTATTCAGGATGGTTATGATACTGCACAAACCTTTGTCCCGTATATTAACCTGAGATTGGGGGCGGGGTTTAACTTTTATTTTGATACCGATGTCATAATTCTCTTTTCGATTTTTCCCGGGGCTTTTACAAGTTGGATAGGGGAGATGATTGATCAGGAAACCCTGGAGTTGAGCAGTATCAATCTCGGTTTACGCATCCGTAAAGCATTATTAAAAGATAGAGGGTGGTTTCCCGCCATTTCATTGGGAATAGGATATACATTTGCAGATTTCCATCTCGGATATGGGGTGCCTGAGTTTACTCAGGATTTAGGTGGGGATCAACTCGTCATCGCCGGTAATTTGTATCTTGATTCGGTAATGCATGCAACCGGTGTCGATATTGCTGTTTCCAAAAAATTCGCCGCTTTTATTCCGTTTCTTAAAGTAGGGGCATATTATCAATGGACCCGGTTTACAGGGGGGATGAATGAATTTGTCGCACGAATACTCGACGCGACAGATGTTGTTATTGCGGAAACAGATAAGGGGCCGGAATCTGTCGTCACACTCTCGGAGCTTTCGGTAATTTTGAACGGCGGATTTGAAATAAAGCTGGGTGGATTTGTTCTCTGTCCATACACAACCTTTGATGTTTCTACCCAAAGTTTTACTATTAATCTGGAGACAAGAACCGAATTCTAGGGTTTTATTTATACTATTATAATTCAATGTTAAAAGGAAAAAGTGTCAAGACATTGTGATTTTTCTCATTTATATCTTTGAAAATATTTTTTTTTTGTTTTATAATGTATATAATGAAGTTCATTCGGAAATACCTGATTTTGAAACGAATTAACCTTAAGGAAGGTACTTTTTATTTAAAAAGTATTTATTTTAAAGTGTGGTATGAATGATGGTAAATGAAACGTCTTTAAAAAAGACAAAGCAGTTAACAGTATATGGAAATGTTACCCAGGCGGAGAATGAGATTATAATAAATCCGAATGATGGTCTGGATATAGGACTCACTCATACAAAATATCTTCGTAAAATAATACTGAATCTTAAAATAGAAAACTCGACCCTCACTGATATGGATCACCTTGATGGGAGTATACATTTAGCGAATAATTGCAAATCCGGCACAGTCGAATTTAGCCAAAAACTTTGGAAAAAAATGGGTAAACCATTGAGCGTTATTCTTGTTCATAAGGATGAAAGTATTTTTATACTCAATCGATAAGTGGATCTATTTTATCAAAAATGAAATACAGAACAATCCCCAATGGAACAAAACCGATAAGGCGAGCACTATAATACCGGCAATACTTGTCCTTATCTTTTCTTTCTGTTCCGTGACAGCTGATGAATCAGGAAATGAACTCACCTCCAGGAGGATCGCATCAATTTGTTTAAAGATATCTCCGGATTTGTGTTTTTTCCGTACTATTTTAAGTTGTTCAAAATAGTAAAAAATCTTTCCGATCATTCCTCCCATGGGGCCTGCAATAGTAAGGTCAGGCATGATGGTGATTTTTGAAAGGGCCAGGAGTCCGATAAATGTTGTTGCTTTGTAAATACCGGTTTGTATTGCTTGTTTTGTAATGGGAAACGAGAAGAGGTGAATGAGTACCTCCCCATTGGGTGAACCGACGTTGAAGACCACGATGAATATAAATGAAAGGAGAGAAAAGACAAGATTGCTTTTCTTTTTTATACCTAAAGAAAGAACTATAAAAAGAATTGTCTGAAAAAGGCGAAAATAAAGATTTTCCTGGAGTAAAAATGCAGGAAGGATTATGAGTCCGTGAGCAAGAATTGCAAATGGGGAAAGCCGGAAGAATGATCCTTTTTTACTGTTCCCCATACCATACTTCCCGGCATTTTTTTAGCCATACTGATTTTTGTATAAAGGTGTTTGTAAAAAGTCCTAAAAGAAGGCCGCTTATCCCCCCGATAATAAAAAAAGGCGGACTTATAAGCCAGATATCCGGTCCAAAAGCAAACATTCCGGCCAGGAATAATTGTACTGCATTGCTCACCAAAGCCCCGGTAATACTCATTCCAATAAATGAAATATATTTATTACATGTTTTAAATAAGAGGAACATGATTATGCTGCTGGCTATGGTTCCGCCTGCTGAAAGAAGAATAATGTGAGAGAAAAAAGTCCCGAATACAAGCCCTTGCATGACAATTTTCAGACAAACGAGGAGAAATAATGCGGGAAAGGGTAAAAAAGTGATGCTGATGAGGATCGGGAGGTTTGCAAGCCCTATTCGAAAAAAAGGAAAGGGTTTGGGAATAATATATTCAAAGGCAGAAAGAAACAGACAGCATGCGGCAAGGAGAGCGATGATATTACTGTGAGATGCTGTCAACGTCTGTTTGTTCATTCCTTTTTCCTTTAATGATGAGCATTACTTTATTAGGCAGACAGGCGATCCATTCCGCGGGATTGGAAATACTTCGTTTTGCGACACATAATTTTAAAGGGCATGGTGATGAATGCATGGATACACGACCATTTTTTATGTGGATGATAGATACTCCAAGAGGACCTTGAACTTCTATCTCTCTGTCTTTCTGTAATGAATAAATAAATTCTTTTTCCTGTGTCAGGATAGAGAGTTGTTTATTTGTTATTGTATTGTTGTAAATAAAAGCAGAGAAGAAAATTATAAAGCAGAGGGAAATAAATATTATAATAATGTCACCTGGTTTTATATTCATATGATAGTATAGTATACCCAAAGGAAGCGGGTTTGTCAGTTTTTTAGGTGCGGATATTTTATATATTTTCAAGCTTTTCCAGGAAGCTTTCGTATACTATAGTGACAAATCATTATATTGATAGTAGAATGAGTCAATTGTAAAAATTCCGGGCGAGAGAGTACCCGGCAATGTATTGCAGGAATCTCGATTGATTATAGTATTACCATGAATAAAGAGGATGTGCTATGGAAAAACAATCCCATCCGTCAAAAGATATTACCGGCACTTCAGGCAGCACCTTAGCCGATAAAAAAATAGTACTGGGTGTCACAGGAAGTGTCGCCGCAGTCCGCTCCGCAGATATTGCCAGACTCTTAATGAGGTTTGGCGCGGAAATATTCCCGGTGATGAGTAAGGCGGCTGCCGGGATTATCAATCCCGAACTTCTTTACTGGGCTACCGGGCATAAACCGGTAACCGAACTGACAGGTCTAATCGAACACGTGACGTTGTGCGGAAATGTGGAAAATAAAGCAGACCTCCTGCTTATCGCACCAACAACTGCAAATACAATCGGCAAAATAGCCTGCGGGATTGATGATACCCCCATAACGACCTTCGCAACAACAGCCATCGGGGAGGGGATCCCTGTCCTTATTGTTCCGGCCATGCACGAGAGTATGTATAAACATCCTATTGTACTAAAGAATATTGAATTATTAAAGGAACATGGCATTCATGTCATGCTCCCGGCACTATCGGAGGGAAAGGCAAAAATACCCCAGGTCCGGGATATTTATGCCAGGGTGCTTGAAATCCTTTATTCAAACAAGAAGTTACAGGGGAAAAAAATACTTATTAATGCGGGAAGAACAGTAGAATACATCGATCCTATCCGGGTACTCTCCAATAACAGCACCGGGAAAATGGGGATGGCAATCGCAAAGAATGCCGCTCACATGGGGGCGGAGGTGACGGTTGTTTACGGTAAAGGCACCGCTTCCCGTCCTTCCGGCTGCAGGATTATTGATGTTGAAACAGCTGTCCAGATGAATGATGCAATAGCACGGGAATTGCAGAGTCATAACTATGATTGTGTCATTTTATCCGCAGCAGTCGCCGACTGGCGGCCAAAAGAGAAAGCCCATGAAAAAATATCAACCCATTCGGAATCCGAGCTTATTCTTAAGCTTGTTCCGAATCCTAAAATACTTGATACAATAAAAAAAGCCTCTCCTCATTCCTTTGTCGTGGCATTCCGGGCACTCTATGCCTTGCCCTATGAGGAATTGATAGATAATGCATATAAAAGAATGCTCCAGGCGCATGCGGACCTCATCGCGGTAAATGATGTGAGTAAGACAAATACGGGATTCGAATCGGACACCAATGAACTTTTCGTCGTGAACAGAAAAAAAGAGGTGCATAAAATCGAAATGGCATTAAAGCAGGAGGTGGCAAAGAAGCTGCTTGATATTATCATCCTGGAAATGAATAAGAAGGAAAAGGCCTGAATGATGACCTTTGAAATTTTAGAAAACAGGTGGTCAACGTGTTAAATAAATGTAAGTAAAGGAATATGCCCTATGTTTACAAGAAAATTGACAGAAGACGAGACAAAGAAAATCAGACTTATTGAGTCATTTGTAAGAAACAAACATAAAGAATCGGATAGTCACGATTTTTCCCACATTCTTGAGGTGACCCAATATGCCATCAAAATTGCATCCCTGGTGAGTGAAAAGGTTGATCCTTTTATCCTCATTTGCGGAGCACTTCTTCATGACATCGGTAAAACAAATCTTACCTTTAAAAACATGCATGGTCTCATCGGTTCTGCCATTGCAGAGGAATTTCTCGATGCCCTCGGGTACACTGATGAGGATTTGAAACCCACGCGGGATTCCATATGCAGGATCGTCGCACGCCATACCCCGACAACAATGGTTCCGCCGGAAACAACGGAAGAGAAAATTGTCTTTGATGCGGATTGTCTGGACAGACTCGGTATCATCGGGGTGCTCCGGGGTTTTATCGGAAAATCAGGATCAATTACCGGGATATTGGAACAGAAAATGAAAACAAGGGCGAATGACTATGAAAAACTGCATTATAACGAGTCCAGGTCTATTGGTAAGGAATTGAATGATCAGACCTTAAGCTTTATTTCACTCATCCGCACAAAACTCGAAAAACGCAAAGCATCCATAGAAGAACTCGATCTTGGTGAAGCCATCGATGAAACCCTGAAACTTGAAGCAGGGTTGGATGAGATTTTTGAATAATTTTTTTGTATTGAAAATAACCGGACATAGAATTACACTTTAATAGTAATAATTAAACATGGAGGATTTTTATGTCAGATGTTTTCCGGATAATTCCACCTAAAATGTCATCTTATATTTTAATTCTGATTATTTTGGCTTTTTTAGCAGCTATTTGCATACTCTTCATGGCACTTCTTTTTTCCATAAAAAATATCAGGTTTGTGATCGGAGAAGACAGGTTTCAGATCAAAAGTTTATTCTATGGAAGAGAGATCAGTCTCCGTGATATTGACCAGGCTTCGGTAAAGGTCGTGGATTTGAATAATGAACCGGATTTAAAACCAAGGCTCAGAACCAATGGAATCGGTCTGCCGGGCTTCTGGTCCGGCTGGTTCCGGCTGAAGAATAAAGCGAAGGCACTTCTCTTCGTCACGGACCGGACCAGGGTGGTACTCTTCACGACACCTGATTTTTCCGTCATGCTCAGCAGTGAAGATCCGGAAGGATTATCCGATAGATTGATATCGGCTTTAAGGTGAACAAAGTAAATATCGGTTACTCGAAATATTGTCTCTTTTTACTTCTTTTTTTACCCTTAAAATTATAAAACAAGGAAGAATTTTTGTATCTTTTTCTTGCACCATCTAAGCAATTATGGTACGATAATCGCTACTAAATAAGAAAATAGTTAATACATAAAAGAAAAGCAATGTGGCTGTCCTTCAATAAACGATGCAGCCTTCTCTATCTTTTAGAGAAAGTCTCATGTATCCATTTTAATTGTATGAGGCTGTGGGGCAACCGCTGTTTTGACTGTAATATTAATGAAATTTTAAATGATTATTTGGTGCTCAACATAATAGTCATATAGAATAGATTAACAATATTTTAGATAAAGGGGTGTTTTAATGGCGGATGATCTAAAGAATAAAAAGATTGAAAGTAGTGATAAAAAATTAGATAGACGAGATTTTATTAAGAAATCAGCTGCAATTGTCATTCCTTCTCTTGCTGTAGTTGGTTTGTCACTTACCGGATGTCCGGAACCGGAAACCTGTGGTTTCCAATGTTCTGCAAATTGTTCAAATGATTGTGTAAATTCATGTATAGCGGATTGTGAAGATGATTGTTCTGCAACATGTGACGCTACGTGCGCGAATGATTGTACGACAACCTGTTCCGAAGGGTGCAGCAGCAATTGTGCGAATGATTGTTCGGCAGATTGTTCGGATATATGTACAACAGGATGTACAAATAATTGTTCGAACGATTGTACAGTGGATTGTGGAGATGCATGTACTGCTGCATGTACGGATACCTGTTTTGTAGCCTGCGCAGATGATTGTTCCACTGGTTGTACTGATGCATGCGAAAATAACTGTACCACCGGTTGTTCATCAAGCTGTACATCCGGTTGTGTGGATTCGTGCGAAATCGTTTGTACGACAGAGTGTACTTCGTTTTGTACATCAGGTTGTACAAATACGTGCCAGCTTACATGCGGACTTGTTTGTACCACGGCATGTACGACTACATGTACCAGTGCTTGTACCGGATCATGTATGCTGGATTGTGTTAGCGGATGTACAAATGGCTGTACCGGTTCTTGTTCTGGTACTTGTACAACTACGTGTACCGGCGGTTGTTCATATGGCTGCGGGAGTGCCTGCACGGGACAAGTGTATTATTAAGATAGCAGATGTACAATTACCTGTTGGGATGAGCTAAAGCAGAAGAGCCGATCTCGATGCATCCTGTGGTTTCCCCATAATTGTAAATAAGAGTGGCAGGCCCCCTCAAGGAAATACAAATAAAAACTATCCGGAAAATATTTTAAAATCCTGTTTATTTCAGACCCTGCTGCCTTCGGATTTCATAGAGGATGATCCCCGTGGCAACGGAAACATTGAGGGAATCTATATGCCCGTGACAAGGAATCGAAAGATCCTGGTCGCAGTGTTTTTTTAGAATACTCCGCAGACCTTTGCCTTCGCTTCCCATGACCAGAGCGACTTTTCCTTTAAGGTCGGTTTTGTGAATCGGTTCGCCTTTCATATCAGTTCCGTAAACCCAGAAACCTTTGCTTTGGAGGTATTCGATCGCCTGAACAAGGTTCGGGATAACGAGCTGTTCCACATAGGCGTGTGCCCCTGCAGAGGTCACGGCGACAATATCCGTTTCCCTCACCGATTTCTTGCCGGGAGTAATAACCAGATCCACATTAAACTGATCCGCGGAACGCAGGATGGCTCCGTAATTGTGAGGGTCGGTGATTTCATCGAGAAGCAGGATAAGGGCATTTTCTTTTTCCATAATAGTGTTGTAGCTCTTAAGATCCTGTTTTTTATGTTCCTGGACCTTGTCGTACACAAAAATAACACCACGGTGTTTATTTTTTTCACAATATCCATCCAGCTCACTCTCATTGACTTTTTTAACCGGAATATTGTTTGCTTGAGCGAGGTTGATAAGATGTCCTCTCCTGCCTTTTTCTTCGGAATAGAGAAGCACCCCGTTTTTTATTCCTCTTTTAAGAGTTTCTTCAATTGAATGATAACCGTACACATGCTGCTGCATTATTTTATTTACTACTTCTCCTTTCCGTAATTCTTGACATTGTCGACCTTGCCGTCAAAATCCAGATCTCTTTCTATCCGCTCGATATAAATACCATTTATAAGGTATACCCAGATATCAATCTTCTGATCATAATTAGAATCAATCTCCTGTTTTTCCAGTTTGCCATCCGTATAATAGTAAAATGTATCCATTTTCCCGTCATAATTATAATCAAATTCCTCATATTTGGGTTTCCCATCCTTATAATATTCCGATTTGGCATCCATTACCCCGTCAAAATTCTGGTCCAGCTCCGTGGTAATTAAGGTCCCGTCACTGCTTACTTTACACCATTTATCCGGTTTTCCGTCTTTATTATAGTCTGATGTATAATCAAGCCCCGACCCTGTGGTTATCCCTATGCATAACAGCAGAAAAAAACAGATAACTTGTTTCATGTGTGGCTCCTTATTTTTACTTTGTTTCAGTATATTGATCGACATAATGGCTGGAAAAATGTAGAGATATTCGATACAATTGCACCATGCGAGTATTTCTTTTTATTATCTTTAGTATATCTGCATTCGTTTATAGTTGCTCATCAGCCCCTGTTCCCCTGAAAGTTCACTACGACCAGAAGAGAGAACTTTATATCGCCGTAACAGGCCCGCGGCGGGGTGCCGTACTCAGAGATAAAGAGGGAAATATTATCCGGGATGAATCTGAAAAAAACGCACTTCTGGAAGAAATTGGTGATGATCCTGAAAACCCGGCCTCTGTGGTTCTTGAATTAGAAAAGTCAACCCTTTTTGTGCGGCAGGAGCACCGGATCGCTTTTCTTTATTTTTCAGGGGTCAAAGAAATAAATAAGGGCAATTATTTTACGGCTATCGAACATTTTCAAAACGCCCGGAGGCTTTATCCGGAACTCATTTATTATTCGGATATCTCATTTCTCCTCGGTTATTGTTATGAAAAGACAGATTCATGGGAAAAAGCAGTCGGGTATTATCAATTATTTATAAATAAATCCCCACAGAAATATTCCCGACGGTTTCTGGAGATTGATAGAATCCGCAGTGATCTGTACCGTGAACAGCTCTTGTATGCCCGGTCGTATATCAATCACGAATCCCCTCCATTTCATGAGTTGTTTACAAAGAATGAGACGGTAAAATATTACAATAATTACATGTATCCCGGATTTGAGGTTGGTCTGTACCCCGGTATTCGATCGGTAGGATTTTCATTTATTCCCGATTTTCATAATATTATGGAAAGTTTTGTGTATGTCGGGGCGAGTTATACCTTTAACAGATGGTTTGATGCAGGAGGGATGATCGGATTTCCTGATCCTTTGATGTGCGAGGTATCCGCCGATTTTCAACTTTTTAGAGCGGCAGACAGACGATACGGTATTTCCCTGGAAACTTCCCTGTTTTATCTATTGAAAGATGATATAACGGCAGATGGCGAGACTATCGTATTAGAGCCGCCCCTTCACTTTATAAATTCAGGGATCAAGATCGGGATCGGCTATTATATTCTTCCCGATCTTTTTATGGGAGGATATTATCAGTATAATCTTTTTAATGAATACTTTAAATTTGAGTTCTCTGCAAATGGGGCAACATCCATGATATGGAATTCAAATTCCTACGGCATTACAATACGATATCTTTTTTTAAAAAATGCAGATCTGGATCTTTCTTTCCGGAAAGGAGAATTGTATTCCGGGGCAAATGTCTATTTCTATTCTTATAATCTGTTTGTAGGCTATGCTTTTTTTGAAAACCGGTTTGTGATTATGCTCAATTCCATCGATTTAATCAAATAGTGGTGAGAAGCAGGAAAATGTTTCTCATGGATTTTCTATATGCGGCAATTTTCCAATTTTCTTAATTTGGAGATGCGATCCATAATCTTGAGTGGCTGCTCTAACCACGCGAAATCGGCGTGAATGGCGGGAGTACACTTATTCAATAAATCTTTATATTTCGATAAAATAAATATTTCAATACCCGTGGATGTGTTCTTTTTTAACACAATACAGTGATGCACATCCGATTTAAAAGTAATACAATATCTGTTAAAGGAGAGCTCGTTGTTCCTACTGGTTGTATTAATTAATTTCTTGCTTATTCTCATCGTTAAACTCCTTTTCTTAATTGATACACATAACGTATAATCAATAACTGCCGGATAAAAGGAATGTAGTCTATACTATCGACTTCACCGCATTACTTTCATATATCGCCGACTTCCATTCACTATCTGTATATGCATGCTCTACTCCCTTGCTTATTTGTGATGTAATATAATCCCGGATTGTTTTTCTGTCTTGCTCTTCGATATGCCAGAACTCTATACCTATTTCATAATTACCGGATTCAACATGTCGTGACCAGGCAACATTACCGATTATAAGTATTTTACTTAATCCCGATAATTTAAGAATTATTTTTAAGTATTTCCCTTGCATATAATTTTTATCAATAATAATACACATTCCCTGTTCGCAAATATTTTTTGTTTTCGCGGAAGATCCCATATCATAATTAATAATAACATCCAGATCGACTCTTATGCTTTTACGTCTTTCAAAATAACTCATTATCTTCCTCCTCTTCTTTATTTATTCCCGGATAAAATAGAAACCATCCTTTTCATTCTATATGGCTGCTATCTTTTCCTTTGAAAATATGAATTTAAAAAATATATCAACATAATCGGGATTGAATTGTGTTCCCCTGTTGTCGTAGATAATTTGTAATGCCTGCCCCGATGACATTTTATTTCTGTACGGCCTTTTACTTGTAAGCGAATCATATGTATCGGCGATGGCGACGATATTTGCAGGAAAAGGGATATTGTCTTTTTTTAATCCCGCAGGATAACCTTTTCCGTCAAATCGTTCATGATGAAATTGAATAATAGGAATAATATCATCCATATGTGGAATATTCTTAACAATATTGATACCGATAATCGGATGTTTTTTGATATGTTCAAACTCGTCCTTTGTCAGAGGTCCCGGTTTTAACAACACCTTATCCTTAATTCCGATTTTACCTATATCGTGTAACATGGCTCCTATGGCAATTCTTTCTTTCGCTTGTTGGGAAGTACCCATGTATGTGACTATATCGGAAGTCATTTTTGATACTGCTTCGGAATGACCCTTTGTGTAAGGATCCCTGGCCTCCAGAGCGGTAACAAGACTTGTAATACTTATAAGTGTCTGTTTTTGTTCCAAAGAAAGTCTTTCACGGTCCTTAAGCACTATTCGGAATTGAGTTGACAATATATTTTCAATGGTGATTATAAGCTGTTCAATATGGATAGGTTTTAGTATGTATGAAGCTGCTCCTGCCTGAACCATTCTCCTCATGGATGCCCGGTCATTTTTCGTACTCATCGCGATAAATGGAATATCGGCGAATTCAGGAATAGATCGTGTTGCGGATAAATAACTGAATCCGTCCATTTCCGGCATTATAATATCACTTAATATTAAGTCCGGCTTTTTCATCAACATCAATTCCAATGCTTTTTTGCCATTTTCCGCTGTCATCACACGAAACCCTGCCTGCATAAGTCCTTTTCCTAAAGCGGAGAGAATAGTTCTTGAATCATCAACGATTAAAATGTGCTGCTGTTCGTGTAAATCTCGTTTTTCCAGTTCATCTTTCACAATGTCTGTCAACTGATTCTCAATATTTACGATATCTATACAACTCGATGCTCCTGCATTGAATCCTTGATTAATATCGGGTGAAGAGATCTGATTGCTTATTATAATTACGGGAATACTATGTGTTTGTGGATTTTTTTTTAATGTTTCACAAAATACAATTCCATTGACATGAGGCATCAATGAATCGGCAATTATAAGGTCAAAGTTTACATCGGAAATTATTTCCAGTCCTTCATCTCCGTCTTTTACATAATAGCAATCTGTATTGAGTGAAGTGAGGGTATTCATTATTATAGAGCGGGTTGTTAATTTATGTGTCGCAACAAGGATTTTATATTTTCGTTTCTTTCTAGTAAGGGTTTCTGAATTATTCATTGCTGTTCCTCATGTATTCTTCTTTAATTTTATTCAGAATTGAGATGAGCGATGAGAAATGGAGGGGTTTGGGAAATATCGCATAGATTTCCTTTGTTAATTCTGTTTTTAATATAAGTGAATCCGGAAATGCCGTGACAATAATGACTTTTGCGGTTTCGTCGAAGGATTTTATCCGGCGCAATAATTCAATTCCCGACATCCCCGGCATGAGAAGATCCGTAATAATGACATCAATTCTATTTTGTGTATGAAATGTGTTTTTATAAAATAGTAAAGCTTGTTCAGGATCATTCTCTGTGGAACATGTGAAATTACCGGGTTCCAGGGCGATTGTGTATGCCTGGAGGCATTGCTCATCATTATCAACAAGTAATATATTCAGACTTTTCTCTTTCAATTAGAATCTCCTCTGTTTATCTTCATATATTATGCAAAAATTGTACCAATCTGGTGAAGAAATAAGAGAGTATGCAAAACGCTTATTACAGCCCTTATAATATGACGTACAAACGAAATACATGGATAATGCAACAAGGAAATTCATGTAGGTAGAAAGAAACGTGAGAGAGGTTGGATAAAATACGGCAAAAGAATGGACAAAAATGTCCATGAGTATTGCATTTATTATGTAAATATTCATAATTAATAATAAGAAATATTCCTCTATACAATAATTCTATATGTGTAGAATTTACTTATAGAGAAGAAGTGTGAAATTGGGAGAGGGGATGTCTCATTCTCGTGTGAATTATAAAACATTATTTGATTCTGCAGGCGATCCTATGTTACTCCTGGAAAAAGAGCATTTACTTGATTGCAATAAAATGACATTACATATCCTCCAATGTAAAAAACAAGACCTTATTAATAAACCCATGTGGGATATTTCACCGGAGTTTCAGTCAGATGGAGAAAATTCAAAGGAAAAGGTGCAACAGATTATACGGAAGGCTTTGAACGGTGAACCTCAGCTTTTTGAATGGAAGTTTAAGGCCTTTCATAATACCACAATTGATGTACAGGTAAGCCTGAATTGTTTTGATAAAGCTCACGGATTATGCGTCGCTATATGGCGGATTGTACCGAAAAAGACAATGCCTGAGGATTGGAAAAATGAAAAAAAACTCCGGGAAAGAATATTATTACGGACTCAAAGACTCGCATCGTTAGGTGAACTTATCTCTGCATTGGCTCATGAAATCAGACAGCCCTTACATGGAATGAAGCTTATTATAGAAGGAATTATCTATTGGGAGAATCAGAAACAAAAGGTAGATGAAAAATCACAGAAAAATCTTGAATATTTGGCAAAGGTGATAGATGGGATTGATAGAATTGATAATGTTATAGATACAGTTTATAAAAGTATTCAACATAAAGATAAGATTGTCATTGAACCTGTTAATTTTAATACTGTCATACTGAATGTACTTGATATATTTAAGCATAAATTAAAGTACCATGGAATTGAAATAAGGCATAATCTTGATCCTTATATAGAGACAGTATCCTTTACAATTATTCAAGCAGAACAGGTTGTTATAAATTTATTAAGCAATGCAATTAAAGCTCTGGATAAAACCGATAAAAAGAATAAACACATTTCTATCCTGACACAGGAAATGAAAGATTATCTCCTGTTGGAAATAAGTGATAATGGCACGGGAATTAAAGACGAGGTGATGGAAGATATTTTTAATCCGTTATTTACAACCGAGAAAGATACGGAATCATTTGGTATGGGTTTATATGTTGTTCATACTATCCTCGAATCTTTTCACGCTGCTATCGATGTTGTTAATAATCCTCATGAAGGAGTCACCTTTCGTATAAAATTTATAAGGGGATGAAAAAAAATATGAATATATTACTTATTGATGATGAAAAAGAATGTTGCGATGCATTGCAGTTTTTTATTCAAAATATCGGCGAATATACTATTTTTACTTCCTATGATAGTATTAATGCGTTAAAAATACTTAAGGAAAATAATATTGATCTGGTTTTTGCAGATGTAAGTATGCCGGCGCTTGATGGTGTTGAATTAACAAAAATAATAAAGAGCTGGGAAAAAGATATCGAAGTTGTGCTGATATCCGGAAAAAAGGATGTCATTGATTCCATTAACGCTATAGACTATGGTGCCTTCGATTTTATTCCAAAACCGGCGAGTGGTAAAAAAGTTGAGAATATTATAAGAAAGATTGAATTACAGAAAAGGCAAAAAGCTAAGAATCAGAGCTTCGATTTATTGACAATACCGGATAATAAAGTGATCGACCTTGAAGAGTTGAATTCTTTATACGATACATTGTATTTCAAAAATATCGGTTATGTCGGATTATATTCACAGGATATTAAAAATATATGTAATAAACTTAAAAAACTTTCGGATTACCCGGATATTCCGGTGATGTTGGAAGGAAATACCGGAGTCGGCAAGGAAGTGTTTGCCAGGTATCTTCATTATATCAGCCCGAGGGCAAAAGAACCCTTTGTTGCCATTAACTGTGCAACAATCGGCAAAGACATTTTTGAGGCGGAATTATTCGGATACGAAAAAGGTGCGTTTACCGGTGCCGATCCAAAAGGAAAAGAAGGAAAGATTAAGCTGGCGGAAAACGGAACTTTGTTTTTAGATGAAATTACAGAGATCCCGTTAAGTCATCAATCGAAATTACTGCGGGTAATGCAGGAAAAAGAATATTATAAGGTGAGCGGTGTGACGAAACAAACGGTAAATACATCGATCGTTTGTGCGACAAATAAAAATATTAAAGAGCTTGTGAATCAGGGACTTTTCAGGGAAGATCTTTATTATCGCCTTACCGTATGCAAGATCCTGATCCCGCCCCTGGAACAACGGAAGAATGAAATTATACCATTAACACTGTTATTTCTAAAGGAATTGAATGAAAAAAATAAAATTAAAATAACCGGAATAGAAGCGAAATTTTTTAAATATCTCATGAATTATAATTGGCCTGGTAATATCCGTGAACTTAAAAACATTATAACAAAGATTGTTCTTTTTAATGAGAGTGAAATTCTAAAGGCCAAAGAATTGACATTACTTCCCGTATTGGAAGCAGGGAAACAACACGTGATTGATATCTATAATTTTTCATTACCCGAGGATGGCCTTGATCTGGAATTGTACATTAATAAAATAATTATAAAAGCTCTGGATAAATATAATGGAAATAAGACGAAAACCGCTTCTTATCTGAATATTCAAAGAAAAAAATTATATCATAAATATAAAGTGTAAAAATTCTCCTTGCAGCACAATTTCTCTTTTATTTCTTATGGCACGAAAGGATTACAAAATTAGTCCTTATGTGCCCCTTTTCATAATCCCTAATTCTCCCAAAGTTATATATATACTCAATTCTTTAGAGTTTGTCATTTCCTTTTTCCATTCCTTTCTATGAAAGGAAATGACAAACTCATTATAACCGGAAATTCTGACAATTTAAAGAATTGTCAGAATAAATATGTATAAGAAGGCAGGTGTATGGAGATTAAGGAAATAATTTTTTATGACATCGAAGGTATTAACCATCTGTGCATTGATCTCACTAATTGTCATATATGGAAAAGATATAATGTGCTTTCGCGCCATAAATATTAAAGATAAATATACTATTTATTCTTTTTTATTCTGTTTCCTGATTCTCATAAAGGTATTTACCGGGAATGGTTTTGGAGTAGAATTGTTTCCGGTATCTCATTATGTGCTTTTTTTTATACAATATAAAATAAATTTTCCCGTTCAGATGTTGATTTTTTTCGTCTTGTCACATTATTTTCATTCTCTGTTCCCGAAAGAAACAAACAGGAAGATCATGAAATTTATGAATGCTTTATTTTTATTTTCAACTGTGATCATCCTGTTTTTAAATTTAAATCAGAATCGTGTTATTACATATGTCAATTATTCAATCTCTTCTCTTTTTGCCCTGTGGCATATATCCCTGCTCATTATCGCAATAAAAAAGAAAAAATGCGGCGCTCTTCTTCTTTTATTCGGACTTACTCTCTTTCTTCTTACTGTTCTTAATGATATTCTTTATTTCCACCGCATTTTAGACACCTTTTTTATAAGTGATTTCGGTATGATATTATGTCTCATGTCCGCGATTATCGTGTTACAAAAGATGTCTTTTTATAATTTAAAATATCTTGAAAATTCAGCCCAAAGTCTTCAAAATGATGTCAAAAAAGGAACGGAAGAACTGGAAAATGCCAAAAAAGAGATTCGGGTTCAAAGTGAACAAAATACTTCATTTTTTATCAATTTTGCGGACGAAATAAAAATACCCCTTGCTATCATTCAAAATAATCTTAATGAATATCTAAAAAAAGCCAAAGTAACCAAGGAACTTAAGATCATTAAAGCACATATACATAAACTCTACCGGGATATTGTCAATCTCCTGGATTGTAAAAAATTAGAACAAGGCACATTATTGTATAACAATGATACTGTTATAGATGCATCGGAATCATTAATGAACATAATCGATCAATTTAAGATTCTTGCATGGAAGAAAAAGATATCGATCACTTTTTCCGGTGAGAATTCACTTTTTCTTAAAATTGATCCGTATGCTTTCGAAAGCGTTATTAATAATATTGTTGATAATGCTATAAAATATACCGGGGAAAATGGGCATATCGAGGTAAACATCACATCGAAAGCAGATAACATTATTATTACTATACAGGATGACGGTATCGGAATTTCTCAAACCCATCTGGATAATATTTTCCTGCCATATTATCAGGTGTCACGAAAGAAATGCAATAAACAAGGGTTGGGTTTGGGGCTTTCTATCGTAAAAAATATTCTTGCCAATTTTAACGGGAGAATAGAAGTTAATAG
>JAFGRV010000373.1 GCA_016934975.1 Spirochaetales bacterium
ACATCTTTCGAATCGTTGTTCCCGGAAGAGAAAAATGCCATCATGGACCTGGTAGACGACTTGAAGGTTATTTTTTCGATCATTGAAGGCAAGAGAATTCAGTCTGAAAGAAACAGGCTTCAGAACGAAATGGACAGTGCCCGTAATATCCAGACTTCGATCGTACCGAAGAAAATCGATATCAAGGGGTATGAAAGTGCCTGCTTCATGGAGACAGCCACAGAGGTCGGCGGAGATGCCTATGATTATTTCCCCACCGATATGGGTAATTATTTCGGAATCGGCGATGTAAGCGGTCACGGGCTGTCTGCCGGTGTTACGGCCCTGATTCAGCAGTCCTCCTTCCAGACTGCCGTTTTTCTTTCGACGCTTATAAACAAGGTGTTTGAGCCGTATGAGATATACAATATCGTGAACAAGGTTCTCTACCGTTTAAATAATAAGCGAATCGGCAGTGATAAATTCATGACACAAAATTATTTTTATGAGAAAAACGGTGATATTAAATTTGCCGGAGCACATGAGCCTGCCATAATGTACTTTGAAAAGGAAGAAAGAGTGATTGAAATTGAAGGGTGTGCCAAGCGGACAGCCTTCATGGGTCTTTCACCAATGATAGACGCCAAGACCTCCGCAGGCGGGTTCAGAATGGACGAGGGAGATATCCTCATACTTTATTCGGATGGAATCATCGAAGCCAAGGATCACTATTCGCATCAGTTCGGATTGGAAAAGCTGAAACATATTGTCCTCACGCACAAGCAGAAAAGCCCGGAAGACCTTATACTCTCGATAGTAAACGAAGTCAAGGTCCATGCTCAGAACGGTGATATGAAAAAACACAATGGAAAGCTGGCGGACGATATCACCCTTTTAGTGCTTAAAAAATTGAGACCGGGAACGTAATTGAAAATCCCCTCTTTTTCCCGGAAGGGATCGAATTCCTTTATTGATTCCATCAATAGGTCCCTGGAGCGTCTTATTTTAAGGAAGAAGTGAATGAGGATTTCAATATAGATGAATTTGTCAGGATAGTTCCTCTCTCCAATACCTTAACCTCTTTACTCTTGTAGTGGAATTGTCATATAAAAACAAACCCCTTCATCTTTTTTACTTTCACACCGGATAGTACCATTTAGTTTCTGGGTGACAAGGTTATAGACAATATGAAGTCCCAAGCCTGTCCCCCCGGATTTTCGCTTTGTTGTAAAAAAAGGATCAAAAATATATTTCAGATTTTCTTCATCGATTCCTCTTCCATTATCACTGTAATTAAAATAACATTTTTTATTTTTATAATTCACCACTATTTTGATATTCCCTTTTTTTAAGTCTTCGAATCCGTGATTTAATGAGTTTATAATCAAGTTTGTCAGTATCTGGTAAAATGTGCCTGGAAAACTTTTTATCTGTAGTTCCCGGGGGCAATCGATATCGATTATATGGTTGCATTTTTTTAACTGGGGCCGGAGACTTAAAAGAATATCGTGAATATAGTCATTTACATTGAATCTGCGCATTCCTTCCGACGAGTTATCCACTGCAACCTTTTTAAATCCCTTGACAAGTTCTGCTGCCCGGACCATATTGGATTTCATAAGCCGTACGGATTCCATAGCCTTGGAAAAATACTTTTCAAGATCCTGTTTTTTTAAATTTTCTGTATTGTACAATGACGTAATCGTATCGGTTATTTCTTCTAAAAACGAAGATGAGGTTAAGGTAATACCGATGGGAGTATTTATTTCATGAGCTACCCCTGCAACAAGCCTTCCTAAAGCAGCCATTTTTTCGGCTTGAATAAGCTCATTTTGTGTTTTCGTAAGTTGTTCAAAAGTTTCCTGAAGTTTTTTTAAGATTATATATGTATTTAAAGCATTATATACACTCATCCGGATGACATAATAATTATTAGACTGAGTATCCAGTTCAAAAAGAATTGTACCGAAATGAAGATTTTTAAAATAAAGAGGTTCAATGAGCAGAGAGTATTGCCTGTCTTTCGGAAATAAATTATCCGGTAATATTGCTTCTGTAGGAAACGGCTTTTCAAATTCATCAAGGGTTCCGTTTTTCGCGTCCCAGGTAAATAGTACTTCCGATTCCGGCGGTAAAATTCCTGCCGTTGGTTTATTTTGTTTATAAAGAACGGAATAGAGGCTTTTTATATTTGTTTGTACCATCTGGGCTGCAATAATCTTTGTGAAATTTTTTATATCCGGATCATCCAATACTCCGTAAATAATATCCCTGTACCAGGTAAACCGTCCCAGAATATTTTCAACCTGCTCTATAGAATCTTTCTCGTATGCCGAGGTAATTTTCCGGCTTATTATTAAAATGAGATTCATGGAATAAAGAATATCTTCTTTTCTTTCAAGACAAGATGGGAGAGTTTTTTGTAATATGCTGATGAGAGGATCAATCCCTTTTGCATCATCTTTAAAAAGTAATGAATTGTCAATAATTTCAAACATTTTCTGTAAATAATTTTTATTCTCCGGTTCTTTTACGCATAAAAGAAATGAATTGATAAAATCTTTTTCATGTAAAGAGATATCGCTATTTCGTGTTTTATCCTCTGCTGCATAAAACATTTGTTTTTCGAGGGTGAATTTATCATTTTCCGTTTCTTCATTGACAATCGATTTGACTACTTTCTTTTCGGTAATAGTCTTGATTGAAAATTTATAGTCACTCGTTTCACATCCGCATGAATCACGAATCACAGGCTCTGCAGGAATATAGGAAATCCTACTCTCATCATTTCCCTCTAAAACCGAAACAAGCACATCAACTGCGGTGCAGCCCATGAGAGACATGGGCTGCTTAACTGTGGAAAGGGAGGGATTTATATTTTTACCGGCAAGCAGATCATCAAATCCCGTGACTTTTATATCCCCCGGTACATGAATCCCCCTTTTTTTTAACTCAATAAGCGCTCCTATAGCCATATTATCATTTGCAGCGATCAGAACATCACAGGGAATTTTTCGTTTTTCCAGCAGCTCTGCTACTGCCTTTTTCCCGGAAGGTACAAGAAAATCACCCTCAAAGATCAGAGCGGGATTTACGGGTATATTATTCTTTTCAAGAACAGAACAAAAAGTATTATACCGCTGCCGGGCGTCCTGAGAATCCCCGGGCCCTTTAATAAAACCAATATGCTTAGAGCCATGACATTCAATCATATGATTTATTAAAGTTCCAAAACCTTTATCATTATCAATAACAATTGAATAACAATTATCAATTTTTTCATGGAGACTCACAATGGGAATAGGTTCAAATTGATGACAAAACCGGGTATATGTTTCTTTATCAATAGTAAGGGCCAGAGAACCGGAAGCGAGTATTATTCCATCCAGGGATTTTTCGGATGCCAGTGAATAAATAATGTTTCTTGATGCTTCCCATACATTTTTTGCATTGATTTGTCCTCCGCAAAAAATGAGAATATTTACACCATGCTTTTTTCCCGCACTCATTGTTCCCTGGACAATCTGATAATGATAATGAGAATCCACCCAGTCTATAAGCAGTCCAATTCTATACATAAAGATCCTTAATACCCTCCCCATGGAGAGTCATATGTTTAGGAAAACAGTACTGTTATCACTAAATAATAAGAAAAATAGAAAAATTTTGCAAATAAATAGACCTAGTACCCCGAAAAAATGGAAAATGATATAGCTGTTATTTCAGATGAATGCAGCGAATGAGGTGTTTGTGTAGACGAGTGCCCGGCAGAAGCAATATAACGATAGGAATTTTTATAAACTTTTGCTATCAACCTGGCCCAAGCCTTTCTTGAGTTCCTATTTGCTACGGCTTGATTTTCAGCTTCAGAAACATCCTGCTGTTTTTCACCCTCTACTATTTCCTGGAAACAAAGGAGTTATTAACAACCGGATTGTTTATTGAGCGGGAGGCATATGAAGGCCATATATTCTTTTTTAAAACAGGATGAAAAAAAGTAAATTTTTATACACTTTTAAATATTTTCAATGTACTTTATTAATGAAAAGAAATAAAATTCAAAAAAAAGACTGTGTATAAAATGGTAGAAAACAGAGATTTTAAAGGTGCTTCTTTACTTTCAAAGATAGATTATTATCGCGACATAATAGCAGAGGCAAAGGATATTAACGAAAGTGGTTTGTGTATGAGAACACAAACCTCATTATCTAAAGGGATACCATTAATCTTAAAATTCGGACTCGAAGAAAAGGGATGCGTTAATACCATCGGGATAATAGTCCGGTGTCAACAGATAAATACGGAGTCCTTTGAATGTGCAGTAAAATACACCTCAATCAGTATTATTGATCAACAAAAAATACGTGAATATGTGTATGAGCAGCTTAGGGATGAATCAGATCGCCGTCACGATTTCCGGACAAATATTAATATTTCCATTGATTATACCGCGCCAACAAAAAGTGTTGTAAAAAATTATAATTCAAAGGGTCTATGTATTGTCACAAACCAGGGATTTGCCCCGGGAAGCATGATTTTACTGACATTCACGATGCCGGAATATGATAAAATACATGTCTACGGCAAGGTTGTCTGGTGTTATACCATAAAACCAGGCACATTTAAAATAGGAATTACTTAAAAATGGAGGTATTTATGAATTGGAAAAAAAAATTATTTGTTGGTTTCATTAGTTGTGTGGTTCTGTTATTTCTTTTTAGCTGTTCCTTTGATGAATTTGAAAGCAGCGGGGAAAGTCAGATAGAGACAAGAACCATCAGTACCGGAATAAGCGATTCGTTGACATCGTTTAACAGCGGTATGTGGAATAAAGCTGATTGGAACAACGGGTCGCCTTTCGGGTGCGCCTGGAATCCCAATAATATAAGCTTTAGTGGAAGCGGAATGACAATCACCTTGAAT
>JAFGRV010000374.1 GCA_016934975.1 Spirochaetales bacterium
CAACTGCCGGTAAATTACAAACTCTAATCAGTTGAGTATAGTCGGATTGCTTAAAAAGGTCAATCTGTGGGATTAGGTGTCCGGGGTAATCATACTACCCCGGAGGATTACATCTATGTCTGTCGAGGCAATATAATAGTAAATGTTGTCCCCGCATCAGGTTTGCTGCTGCATTTTACCGAACCACCGAATGTCTGAGTGACGATATTATAAAGAAGATGAAGGCCTAACCCGGTCCCCCCCTGATTTCTTTTTGTCGTAAAGAACGGATCAAAAATTTTCTCCATATGTGATGCCGGAATACCTTTGCCATCATCCGAATAGGTTAAAGTGATTTTATTATCTTCCGATGTAAGAGTGAGTGAAAGATTACCGCTCTCATGTTTGTTATAACCATGGAGAAGGGAATTCATCACCAGATTGGTAATGATTTGTGAAAAGGGTCCGGGATAGCTATCGAAGATAATATCCCGTGGACAATTCACTGTTATGGTATGAGATGTTTTTTTGAGTTTGGGTTGGAGACTCAGTAATATTTCATCTATATATTCCTTAACATTAAATTGCCTCTTTACTTCACTCGATTGATCAACCGCAATTTTCTTAAAACTTCGAATGAGTTCGTTTGCACGTCTTAGGTTTACCAATATCATTGCAGCTGCTGTCTCGGATGTCGTCACATATTTTTCAAGATCCGAGCGTGTCATGGTTAAATTTTTATATCGTGTAACAAGCTCTTTTGTGATTATGTCCATATGTGAGGCAGCGGTAACGCCGATTCCGATTGGTGTATTTATTTCATGTGCAATGCCGGCAACAAGGCTTCCTAACGCGGCCATTTTTTCAGACTGAACAAGTTGGTCCTGGGTTGATTGCAGCGTTTCCAGGGTATTTTTTAATTTTGTATTTGTCGATTCCAGCTGCGCAGTTCGTTCAAGTACTCTCTGCTCAAGGTCTTCGTTCAATGATCTTACCTGGTCTTCCGCGTTTTTTCTCTCCTGGTAGAGTTTTGCTAAAAGTCTGTTTGCCTTGGAGAGTGCGTCTGTACGTGCCTCAACTTGAGTTTCGAGATTTACCGAATATAATTGAACTTGTTTAACATATATGGCAGCTTTTAACGCGCTATTAAGGAACATTTTTCTCATTATATTGTAGACGGAATCTCTTTTTTCTCCCAATTCAAATAAAGCGAATCCCAATTGATATCCCCCGAAGAAAATAGGTTCAATATAAAAGGAATAACTTTTATTTTCAGAGAGAATTCCATTGGGTAATATAATTTCCGTGGGATAACATGTATACTTAAAAGACCCGGTTATGTTTTTACCGGCTTCATATGCAAATATTAATCTTGAAATAGCAGGATATGAAGATGTATCTGTTTTTATTTTTTCATATAATGACAGAACAAAGGTTTTAATCCCTAAATAATTAAGTTCCCGGGTAAGAAGTACAAGAATATCTTCCATATTAACAATAGAAACAAGTTCTTCGCTGATATCTCTGAATCCTTTTGATTCTTTTTCCGCAATGGCTTTAAGAAATCCATAGTTCTGACGGATAAAATCACTTATTTTAATTCGTGCAGCATGAAAAAGATCCTCAATAAATAGTATTTTGTTTTTATCGCTTGTATAATCTAAATAAGGAATAAATGCCTTTCTGATCTCCGAGATAATATTCTGCCATAATGGTTCATCTTCGTAAGTGACATTTTTTTTCTCTAATAAAATCGAAATCATATTAAGAAAAGATATGGGATCGTTTTTTTTTATTGAAGTATAAAAAGCACTCAATAATTGTTCAATATCCGGTTCAGACAAATGCCCCTGTAACACACCATGAATTTCAATTGTTTTTTTTACTATATTGTATGAGTATTGTTTTAAATGACCGGGAAAATCCTTTAATATCAATGTCTCAATATTGTTATTGTTAAATTCCGATAAGGAGCTGATGGATTTCGGAAGACATCCGCAGGATTCCCGTAAAATGAGTTCCGTGGGCAGGTTTATTTCCAGGGGGATTTTTTTACCTTCGATGAGTTCAAGAATCATTTCTACTGCTGTTGTTCCTTGTTCATATATCGGTTGTTTTACAGTTGTAAGGGGCGGATTAGTATATCTACTGAGTGTTAAATCATCAAATCCGACGATAGCAAAATCCCGGGGAATATAGATCTGATGTTCCCTGCATGCTTCCATCGCGCCAAAAGCCATGTCATCATTTGCGGATATGAGTGCATCAATAGAAATATTTTTACTCAGGAGTTGGTTCATTGCTGTTTTTCCGGAATTGTACATAAAGTCGCCATGTGCGACAAGGTCTTTATTATAGCTCATTCCACAACTTCTCAGGGTTTCACGATAAATCCGGAATCTTAATTCCGCCTCCTGGTTTCCGGGAGGACCGGTAATCATGGCAATACGTTTATAATGATGATCTTCTATTAAATGGCGAATCATTTTTTTTAGCCCGGATCGATTATCAACGATAATTGAAGGAATTCCGGGAATGTTTTGAGAGATACTAATCGTAGGAAGAAATGAAAAACGGTTTGCGAATTCTTTAATATCTTCTGTTGTACAATAGTGCCCGATTGAACCGGATGAAATAATAAGTCCGTCGAGGGTATTTCCTTTGACAAACTCATAAATGATATTGCGCGGTTTTTCCCACCCTCGTGTGGAATGTATGCATCCGCCGACAAAGGTGAATAGATTAATATCTTTTTTACACGCTTGATTTGTTATTCCGGCTATTAAGCGTATATGATAAGGATTTTCTGCCCAGTCAATAAACAGTCCTATTGTAGGACGATTCTGTGTCCGTTTATACGGCATATTACTCCTTGTTCTTAGTGCACTCCCCGGTTTTTCTTATTTTTGTGTGAGAGAATCCCTGATATTCAGTATTTCATCCAAATTATTAAAAAATATAGAAACAAGCTTCGGATCGAAGGATTTTCCGCTCTCACTTTTTATATAGTCAAGAATTTTATCCTGTTCCCATGCTTTTTTGTATACCCGGTCACTTCCTAAAGCATCAAAAACATCTGCAAGACAAATAATTCTCCCGTAAATATGAATATCTTCTCCTTTTAATCCCCGGGGGTATCCCGTACCATCAAATTTCTCATGATGTTGAAGCGCTATAATTGCTGCAGCTTTTAATAACTTTCTGGGAGAGCTTTTAAAAATATTATATCCGATACTTGTATGTGTTTTAATAATCTCAAATTCATCAAAGGTAAGTTTATCCGGTTTATTGAGGATTGAATCGAGTATCCCGACTTTGCCGACATCGTGCATTGGTGATGCTTGTTTAATAAGATAAGCTTCGGCTTCATTTAATCCGTATTTATGAGCAAGAAGATAGGCGTATTCCGCGACCCTTTTTACATGATTACCTGTTTCATGGTGTCTGGATTCAACAACTTCACCAAGGGTATAGAGAATCTCTTTTTGTGTATCTTCTATTTCGTTTGTAAGCTGGATATTTTCAAAAATACTCGAAATATTTGAAAAAAGTACTTCATTAAGATATTTATCGGATTTTGAAAATTCTTTTGAGGTTTCGAGATAAAGAATAAAATCATTACCTATTTTACTTTTAAGCAGCCCCAGATAGGTGCAATCATCAAGATAAATTGTTCTATTGTTTTTTTGTAGAGATAGAAGCTTTTCCTTTATTAATTCCAGATCAGATACAGAGGGGCTTGAATTTTCCATATTTTCGAACCGACCGCATCCGTCGAGTATGGTAAAATCCTGGTTGAGTTTTGATGCGACAAAACCCGAAATGACAGGTTTATCCCCGTGAGTATTAAGTTGAAAAAGAGAAGTTAATTGGAATAATATCTCACTTGAAAATCTTGATATATGCTGCATCTCAAAAAGACGTGCAGAGGCTTCAATGATTTTTTCCAGACCTTTACGGTTTTTATCGATTGTTATAAGGTTCTCATACGACCGGAGAGAGGCAATAACAGTAGAAAATAATTTGGGGGAGGTAAGTTCCGTCTTTTCTTTGTAATCATTGATATCATAATCTACAATTACTTTTTTCTCCGGTGCTTCACCGGGTTGTCCTGTCCGGATCACGATTCGTACAAGGAAATTTTTCAGGTCCTCTCGTATGTATTTTATGACCTTTAAACCCGAGTTATCTTCTTCCATAACAACATCGAGGAGAATGAGGGCCGTATCCGGATGTTCTGTAATGAGATTTATTGTTTCCGAAGCAGAATGAGCGTGAAGAAAACGAAGTTTATGACCCTTATAAGTAACATCACTCAAAACCATTTTCGTAACATTGTGGATTTCATCTTCATCATCAACAATCATGATTTTCCACTCTACACTGGAATCAATTACTTCTATATCTTTTTCTTCATCAGCATACCGGATTGCTTCATCCTTCTCAATCATATCTGCTTATCCTTGTACATAAGTATAAAAAAAGAACCATTACTATGGGATAAATTTATGTATAAAAAGCTATTAAGGAAATGGAATTTAAAAAAAAAGTTTATTATTTTATTCATTTCTCTATATAAAAGTATTATTCCCGGTGTTTATTATGTCAAGGAAAAGTTTTAAAAGAATAGAAAGATTTATAGGATTACTTTTTAGGGTGAATGGTGAGGGCATCTCTAATCATAAAAATTTCATCTAAATTTGCGAAGAAAATATCAACAATAGCCGGATCGAAAATCTTACCTTTTTGTGCCTTAATATAAGCTAAGATTTCATCGGTAGACCATGCATTTTTATAGACCCGTTTATTTCCCAGGGCGTCAAAAATGTCTGCAAGACATGTGATGCGGCCAAAAATGTGAATTTCTTCCCCGGCTAACCCTCTCGGATACCCGGTCCCGTCCCAGCGCTCATGATGCTGAAGCGCAATGGTTGCCGCCGCTTTTAACAGTCTTCTGTCGGATGTTTTAAATATTTTATAGCCGATAGTCGTATGTTTTTTTACAATGCTGAACTCATGTTCGGATAATTCGGAAGGTTTATTCAAAATTGAATCGAGAATACCGACTTTTCCGATATCATGCATCGGAGAAGCCTGTTTTATCAGTTCCGCTTCCTCCGGACTAAGACCATACTTCACGGCGAGTAATTTTGAATATTCCGCAACTCTTCTTACATGATTAAAGGTTTCATGGGACCGGGTTTCAACAACTTCACCCAGGGTATAGAGTATTTCTTTCTGTGTATCTTCTATCTCTTTTGTAAGATAGATATTATCGTAAATACTTGAGATATTAGATCCGAGGATTTCGATAAGGTATCTGTCAGATTGATTAAAATCCTCTCTGCCTTCAATATAAACGATATTTTCATGCCCGGTTTTGCTTTTAAAATAGCCGATATAGAGATTATTATCGAAATAATAATTTTTTTGTTCTTTTATAATTTGCTTTAAACGTGAGGAAATATCTTTGGTTATGATAGTCTGGAGATCCTCAATGGACGTGTCCTTATATTTTCCTATTGCACATGAAACGATAAATTGTTTATCTACTATATCCGCTACAAATCCCGAAAGGTAATCGTCGGGAATATCTTTCTCTTTCAGTAAAAGAAGCCGCAATTGTTCAAGGACTTCATAAGCAAAATTATCGGCGGATTGTAACTCAAAAAGCTGTGTGGATGCCTGAATTATTTTTTCCAATCCTTTTTTGTTCATATCGATGGTAAGAATATTTTCATATGCACGTAATGAGGAAATTACCGTGGAGAATAGTTTTTGAGACGTCAGTTCGGTTTTTTCCCGATAATCATTTATATCATAATCGACGATAACCTTTTTTTCAGGGGCTTGTCCCGGCTGCCCGGTTCTGATAATTATCCGAACAAGTTTATTTTTAAATTTTTCCCTGATTGTATGAATTATGCTTAACCCGGCATCATCACGTTCCATAACAACATCAAGAAGAATTATTGCAGTATCCGGGTTTCTTTCAATGACCTCTTCGGCTGATTTCGCCGTATATGCGTGGAGAAATTGTAAACCTTTTCCTTTGTAGGTGACACCTCGTAAGACCATCTTCGTTACATTGTGAATTTCCAGTTCATCATCAACAATAAGAATTTTCCATGGTGTTTTTGAGACAGCTTTGGGAGCCCGTTCCACTTCATCAATAAATATGAGATTATCAGAATTATTATTTGTGTCTTTATCTGAATATGACATATCACTATCCTTAAGTTAAATAATTATCTTTTCATAACTCTCTGAGACACTCAATATAGTATCGTTTTTGAACAACGTAATGTCAAGTATTATAAGTATAATAAAATATCGTTCCTGTATCCATATCTCTGTGGATTTGCAGTTTCAAAGGACTTCACCGTAACAGGAATACTATTGAAAAAGCAGGGCGGATTCATTATTCAAGGACACCTATACTTGACCAATTATATCCACTTATATTATAGTATGAATCGATTTATTCTTGATTTTTAGAGTCGGGACACTATCTTCCGGTTCATTGAACCAATTGCAAAAATCCGAGAGTAGTTGTGGAGTTTTGTAAGGACTTCTATAAGTAAAAGAAACCCACCGTTATACAATGAGTGGGCTTTTTTTGAGTTTTCTATTTCCTTGTACCGGAAGGGGTTAACGATATTTTCCCGGGAAGGGAGATGAAAAACTCAAAAAAAAAATGAGTACTAATTGATAGGAGGCGAGAACAATGGGTGTCACAGCAATAGTCGGAGCAAACTGGGGTGATGAAGGTAAAGGGAAAATTACCGATCATCTTGCAGTAACGTCGGATTTTGTATGCCGGTTTCAAGGTGGAAAAAATGCAGGGCATACGATTATTAATGATTATGGTAAATTTGCTCTTCACCTTCTTCCCTCGGGTGTTTTTTTACAGAATGTTATCAATGTATTAGGTCCCGGGGTTGCCCTGGATATCCAGGCATTTGTAAAGGAAAGAAATGAGCTTCTCTCCAGAGGGGTTCCTGATCCGCAAATCAGGATTTCGGACCGGGCTCAGGTGGTTCTTCCCTATCATATTTTATTCGATCTCTATGAAGAGGAACGCCTCGGAAAGAGACAATTTGGTTCGACAAAATCCGGTATTGCACCGTTTTATTCCGATAAATACAGAAAAATCGGTATTCAGGTTGCAGATCTGTACGATGAAAAAAGACTGATAGAACGCCTTGAATTTGCCCTGGAGAGTAAGAATATCCTCCTCTCTGCTCTTTATAAAAAAGATACCATGACAGCCGAAGCGATCGCATCGGAATTAAAACCCCTTGCGGATATTATTAAGCCATATGTGTGTGATACTCTGGATCTTTTTTATCAAGCATTAAAAGACGATAAAGAAATACTCCTTGAAGGGCAATTAGGGGCACTCCGTGATCCCGATTATGGAATCTACCCTTTTTCTACCTCATCCTCTCCCACAGCCGGATTTGCCTCTGTCGGTGCGGGGATTCCTCCTTATAAGATTAACCGGATTATTGCCGTGACCAAAGCATATTCGACGTGTGTCGGTGCAGGTCCTTTTGTTTCTGAAATTTTTGATAATGAAGCACATGAATTAAGGGAACGTGGCGGTGATTCCGGTGAATATGGCGCCACAACCGGGCGACCTCGCAGAATCGGATGGTTTGATGTTGTTGCCACGAGGTATGGATGCAAAGTCCAGGGAGCAACAGAGGTGGAACTCTCCCTTCTCGATGTTCTTGGCTATCTTGATGAGATCCCGATTTGCACCCACTATGACCTTGACGGTGAACGGATTGATTTTTTTCCTGTTTCAGCAAAAATTGACCGGGCGAAACCTGTATTAAAAAATTTCCCCGGGTGGAAAACGAAAATTTCACACATCCGGAACTTTACCGATCTCCCGGATAATGCAAAGAAGTATGTTGATGCCATAGAAGAGCTTATAGAATTTCCCATAAAGTGGATCTCTGTCGGCCCCCGGCGTGAAGAGATGATTAACAGATAATTCTCAGCAGGACTTCAGCAAATTACTATTTGCACTTCAGCAGACTACTGTCTGCACTTCAGCAGACTACTGTCTGCACTTCAGCAGACTACTGTCTGCACTTCAGCAGACTACTGTCTGCACTTCAGTAAACTACTGTTTACACTTCAGTAAACTACTGTTTACACTTCAGTAAACTACTGTTTACACTTCAGCAAATTACTATTTGCAGTATACCGGATTTCCTGTCGTCGTGTAGTTAA
>JAFGRV010000375.1 GCA_016934975.1 Spirochaetales bacterium
AAACAAGGTTGTCCAATAACCTCATTACACCATATATAGCGGCGGCGATCAATCTTACGCGCTATATACGGTGTGCATGTAGAACAATTCTGTTATAATTGAGGTTATTGGGCAACCTCAATTGCATTCATATAATCCTCGTGTAATAAAAAAATGAGACCTGCAGCATATTAGCCTTCAGAGGCTATTCGTAAATGCTTACCAATATACCCCACATAAATTTTATGAGATGAGTTATCAGGAAAGAAGTGAAATCTGAGATCACCAGTTTTGATATGTAACTCAAAGTATTCTCTTCGCCCATCGGGTAACTTGAAACGCCTTTGACTTCCATATTTATTCATAGTAGATTGACTTTCTCCGGAACAATTTAAATCTGTTGTATGATTAAGGTTTGCAAGGGAAAATTCGCCGGTCGTCCATTGAGAAGCATAATCATTTAAACTTTTTAAGCGATTAATAATTTGTGATAAGTAGTTAGAGTTTATTCCTTTTTTTAATGCTTTCTCTACCTGACCGCATAATAGTAAATGAGGTAAAAACTCATCTCGCTTTTCCCATAGGTTTTGGGAATTTTCTATATTCCTTTTTTGTTTATCCAAAAAAAAATCGAGGTGGTTGTCTATGTGTTTCGGCTGTGAAGCGTGTTTGACAGAGCATTGTACGATCGTCTCTGTTTCCTCGTTATTTAGAAAATGGTGTTGAATAGTGAGAGCGGAATTGTTTAAGTCTTTGCTTGTAAGAAAGCTTACTGCAATTGTGTCGATAATCACGGCGGCTCCCAAACCGTATACAGTATGACCATCATATGAAAAATCCGAGACTTCATAAACTTTCAAGTAATCTTCGGTAATTAATGGTGATGATGTTGTAATAATACGAAGCCTGTCTTTTAACTCTTTTTCCACTTCGGGATCATTAAGCCACTGGGAGAGTAAATAGTTTTCCGCAAGCTCAATGTGGTAAAGGTTATTCCCAAGTTTTTCATAAATTCGTAAATCCTTTAAACCTATTGCTTCTTTTGCTTGAACACAGGTTGATATAAACCTTTGTAAAATCTCCCTGGCTTTATGGATATTTTCCAGTTTTTTTATGGAAAGTTCATTTAATGTATAATCCATGGCTTACTTTAAAAGTTCATCCAGTTGTTTGGCGTATTCGTCCATAAATCCTCCGGGATAGTTGACTATCCGGCCGTCTTTATCGATACCGGGTATCGTAATATACGATTCATGGATTTTAGCATGTAAATCTCTTTCCATATAAGCTAACAAAACATCATCCGGGGAGATCTTCCTCTTCTTAAGTGCCACCCGGACACCATTGATCAGGTGGTCGCTATGGGTTTCAATAAACAGCTGAACGCCGTCTTTTGCGGCAAGAGCAAAAAATTCTCCCAATTGGGCCTGGCCATGAGGATGAATATGGGATTCGGGATTTTCGATGATCACCAAATCTCCCTTTTTTGCGGCCAACACAGCAATAAGAACCGGCAACACATAGGTATAACCAAATCCGACGTTTACAGGACTAAACTCCTGGGTGGTTTCACTTTCCGTTTCAAACCGGAAGGATAATCTGGCTACATTTAAATCAGGATAAAGGCGGGCTTGTAATCTGATTCCAGGAGAAATCCGGCTCATCCAGGCTTCCACATTAGAAAGTAAATCGCCGGTTTCGGCAATACTTACATTGTTTAATGTGACATTTTCCCGTTGATATTTAGCCAGAAAATGGATGGAATATTCCCCCTGAAAACCTATAGAGCCTAGTTTTTCTACCTGGAAGTTATCGATGGGAAAATGAGGTCTTGGACCGATTCTTTCGGCTCCTAAATATTGAAAGTGATTATTGAAAAGAGCAAAATCTTTACTGGTTATTTTTTGTTTAGGAGAATCAGGGGCAAGTTCTAAAAAATTGGATTCCATTTCATATAAATATTTAAAAGATATGGACTCTTTATAATCCTTTTGAATTTCTATCCGGATAAATTCCTCTTCGGAATAAGAATGAAAAACATCTTTTCCATATCCTAAATTCAAAATTTCTCCTTTGAGTTTTAATCCGTTACAGGTCAGGTCCTCTCCTATTTGTATCATCGATTGTCGCTGCAAGAGGAGTGCCTGGATAATCGAGGATTTCCCCAATCCGTTGAGACCGGCAAAGATATTGAGGGAAGTAACATTGATATCCACTTCTTTAAATGTTTTGAAGTTGTCGATTGTAATAGAGGTGATCATTGTATGAATCCTTTTATAAGATCATGGATTGTTTTAAATCGATTATTTACTGAAGCCTCTGCGGACGTTGAAACCGATATATGCGTAACAAAGGTTTCATTTGTTTCAAGAAGGGACTTATACTTTTTAATCAATTCTGTCTTATTTTTTAATAATATATTCCACTCTGCCGGGGATAACCTTGCTATTTCAGAAGTCCACACTTCAAAAAGCGCTCTATTTAAATTTCTTTTCCCGCCGACAATTGAACGGCTGAAAAGATGCTTCCCAAACAACTCATAGGCAATTTCCAAAGAATTAAATAAAGCATTTTCAATTTCCTTTGCTTTTATTTCCGGGATTGTACTTAATTTTTCCATTGTGTTATCTAAAAAAGTCGACATCGGTTTTTTATATTCTTCATAACTGTTTAACATATAAGCGATATACCGTAAAATCAGTTCCCTGTCTTCCATTCGATTTCTTTTAATTTTGATGAACTTTTTAAAGCGTTCATCTTCTGATATTTTCATTAAAAAGTCCGACGCAAAGCCTTGATTCAGGGCATGACGAATTTCCTGGGCATTTAAACTAAGGCCACCTGTATTAATACGTTTAAAGACATTATATTTTACATTTTTTGGAGTTCCCGGTTGAATAAGATAATATGTTACCTGGGTTTCCAATATACGCCGTGTCATTGTATGATGTAGTTCATCATAAGTTTTTCCCTGATACCCTTTACCCAGTATTTCCAACGATTTTAATCGTAATGGATTTTCTTTATCAATTATAAAATTTTTAAATGTCCAAAGCCTTTGCAATCCGTCTATAATCAACCAATTATTTTCATTTGTTGCGTCAAAATAAAAAGCCGGTAAAGGAAAACGCAATAATAATGACTCAATTAACCTGCTCTGAACAGCATGATCCCAGAGATTTCCCATTCTCTGGAACTCGGTATTCATATCAATTTCGTCATGCTTAATTCTCTCAATTAAACCATAAACAGTGCCAGGCTCTACGGTTATTTTTATTTTTTTAGGATCGAACGGACTCGTTATATCTTTGTTATCTTTTTCTTTTTCAGGGTCGGTATCTTCATTATCGATCCCAATATATTGTTCGTCAGTACTCATAATGTGTAGAAAATATATCATAAATAGATGTAAACAGTAAAGAGATTATTAGACCTTCATAAACTGAATTTAAAAGATTTTACTAAAAAACTGATCAATGAAAAGTTTGTAAAGAATCTTCTTTCCTGGAAGAATTCTGGTTTTTCAATCGATAATGCTGTAAAGATTTATGGGGATAACGATAAAGTCAAGGAGGTTATGGTTAATATATCTTAAGGTTTGTGTCATTCATTCTTTTACCTTTTTATAAATTTGTCGCAGGTTCAATTGCTTTACATATAAAGAATACCGGCATCCTCCAATTTTGTGATAACATCCTGTAAAACTTTTTGTTCTTCATTCATAAAATTTACTTGAGTGAGGTTAATGTATAGTAAAGGACAAAAAATATCAAGTTTTATTAGAATTTTGCTCTATCGCTGGCAGTCTATACCACATACGAATTACTTAAGGAATTCCTGACTCAATAATGTGATCCGGGATTGAATAGAGATTTTGCTGCAATTTTGTTGCCGATATGCTTATTTTTTATGCCTCCTGTTAATATAATAACACAAAAACGTACGTATATTAATCTTAATTACGTATGCATTCATGTCGTCCCTCCGGCTGTCTGAGCCGTCTGTTCTCCCGGTCCTGCCTGCTTTACCTATTATGCCCCGGGTGAGGCGGAAACTTTCAAGATCGTAATGAATTGATCATTAATTACAACATGTAAATGTGTATGAAATAATTCAATTTTCAATTGTCCCGCATCCTTTAAAAATATTGCATTTAATGAGATAGGGCGAAAATATGATTGTATAGATTTAAGGCGGGAATCTTTTATGACAATTTCTAAAAAAAATTAAAAAAAATGAATTCATCGCGAAACATCGTGAAGTTATTAATAGTAAAAACCACCTGCAAAGTCCGTTCCGTGAACGGCGGTGGCTTTTTCCAAATCAAAAGAATGTAGAAGGCATAGCCTTCATAACAAGAGAATATTGGTAGACATGGACCGCCCCTAAAGGAGGTGGCTTTCTTTTGATAGTAAATAGTCATCAAAAAAACGGAGGATAATATGACAGCAAAATGTATTCACGATTTTCATTTTATTATGGACAGTGGGTTAAAGGATAAACTACAAAGCATCAATTGGCTTAAGAAACCCGTGAGTTTATCCGGAATAATGGTTATGATTCTTGAACTGCTGATACCTGTTATAAGAAAAGAACAGAAATGGGGAAGACAACGGTTGAGCAAATATATGGCGGTCTGTGATGATCCGGAAAAGAAACGGGAACATGTTCATGCGTATCTGCCGGAGGAATTATATAGAGAGCTGAAGTTGCTGCATCAGGATTTGAATTTTTATAGTATTGCTCAGATGGCGAGGGGGTTCTTAATTTTTTTCCTTGATTTAGCGGATATGTATAAAGATAATGTCATACAGGAATTAAATAAAATAT
Organism: Spirochaetales bacterium; assembly: GCA_016934975.1. Lineage (GTDB taxonomy): Bacteria > Spirochaetota > Spirochaetia > SZUA-6 > JAFGRV01 > JAFGRV01. The sequence goes on from JAFGRV010000375.1 coordinate 4,810, forward strand.
TCAGCCGCTGGAAATCAGAAGATCATCAGACACGCCTAACACCTCGTGAGTTTTTGCGACAATTGTGGAAAATAATTCAATTTTTGCCGGGATCAAACAGGCTTGTCACCATTTATGATAATCAATTTTCACCATTTTGGATATTACGAATATAAACAGCCAATACCACACACCACATATCAGCCCCCACACCCCTCACACACCACTCATCACCCCCCACACCACATCACTAATCACGGTACTTATAATACGCAGCACATGTCCCTTCCGCGCTCACCATGCAGGCTCCCTGAGGATCTTCCGGTGTGCACACTTTCGCGAAGAGCTTGCAATCCAGGGGTGTGTGTTTTCCCCGCATAATGTTTCCGCAGATGCATCCTGGAGTCTCTTTTACTTCGGGTATGTCAAGGTCGATGTGTGAAAGAATATCAAACTCCCGGTAGCTTTCACTTAACCCATAACCGCTCTGAGGAATAGTCCCGATTCCACGCCAGGAGCTGTCACACGGCACAAACAGCGATTCCAGTATTTCCCTGGCCTTGGTATTTCCTTCATATTTTACGACACGGGTGTATTGATTTTCGACAGCTGCGCGATGTTGAACGATCTGCCTGACAATGAGTTCGATAGTAGAAAGAATATCCGTAGGTTCAAAACCGGCAACAACACAAGGTATATTATACTTTTGGACCAAAGATTCATACATGGAAAGACCTGTAATTGCAGACACATGCCCGGGACAGATGAATCCGTCTATTCGCACGTCATCCGATTCAAGGAGAGCGGCTAACGCGTGAGGCATGGTTTTTAAGGCACAGAGAAGAAAATAATTGGAAATATTCTGAAGTCTGGCGGTTTGTACGGAGACTGCGATACACGGAGCAGTCGTCTCGAACCCGACCCCGATAAAGACAACCTTTTTAAGTGGGTTTTCTTTTGCGATGGCAAGGGCGTCCATGGGAGAAAGACATATTCGTATGTCCCGGCCTTTTGCCCGTTGGGCGAGAAGACTTGTGTATGACCCGGGCACCCGGATCATATCCCCAAAGGTGGTAATTATGACATCATCCCTGTTACTCAGTTCGATGGCCGTATCGATGGTGCGGTTCGGTGTGACACAAACCGGACATCCCGGTCCGCTCAACAGCTTGATAGATTCCGGGAGCAGCCCGCGTATGCCGAATCTGAAGATTGCGTTCGTATGACCGCCGCAGACTTCCATTATCTGTATCCGGTGATTTGGGGCGATTTCGTTGATACGTTTTGCTATTTTTTTTGCGGGAATCTCCTGCCGGAAATCATCTATATATTTTATCATTGCTTTTCGTACATTTCCCTAAAAAGATCCAAGGTTTCTTCCGCCTCTGCCACATCGAGCTTTTCAATGGCAAATCCCGCGTGAATAAGAACATAATCCCCGATTTGTACTTCGGGTATTAAAGTAAAATTTGCATCATACGTAACATTTCCCGTTTGTACCTTCCCGATGTTTTCATTTTTTTCGATTACTTTCATAGGAATTGCAAGACACATCCTTATTCTCCTTTTACTATGGCATCGGCAATAATTGCCTGACCCAAGGATATCCCTCCGTCATTACAAGGGACTCTGCTATGAATATACACACTCAAGCCCGAAGAAACAAGGGCTTTTGACAATCTTTCCAGGAGATACATATTCATAAAACAACCGCCGCTTAGTACGACGTCCTTACAATGTGTCTGTTTTGCCATTCCCACGCAGACGCGGTGAATGATGTCTATCAGCCCATTATGAAACCGTGCGGCAATAATTCCTTTATCCGTATGCTTTCTCACATCATGCAACACACCGGTGATCACTTTATCCCATGAAATGACAGCGGGGTGCGTTTCCGAGACATCAAATTCATAGGCTGATGAGGTTTCCGGATCAATGATTTGTTCGAGCTCAATGGCAGGTTGCCCTTCATAAAAAGCCGTAGTCCGGAGCCCACATAACGCGGCAATACTATCAAACAACCTGCCGCAGCTGGAAGTCAACGGGGCATTTATTTTATTTTTCAGCTGATACAAGGCAACCCGGAGTTCTTTCTCATCAACCTCTTCCCATTCCCGGGGAAGATGACTGCGCCAGGCGTTACGTCGCCAGGCGTTACGTCGCCAGGCATTACTTTGCCAGGCTTCTCCATACACATGGTACAAACAGGACAAGGCCATACGCCAGGGCTTTTTAATCGCGGCTTCCGATCCGGGCATGGGAACCGGCTGCAAGTGGGCCACCCTCTCGTAATCTCTTTCATCAGCCAGAAAAATCTCTCCTCCCCAGATCGTATTGTCCGGTCCATATCCGGTGCCGTCCATGGCGACACCGATGACTTTTCCGGATATATTATTATCTGCCATACAACTTACTATGTGGGCATGATGGTGCTGGATCCCGACTTTTTTTAAGGCTTTAAAAAACAGAAATTCTTCCGGCGGATCAAATGCAAATTTCGTACTCAAATAATCCGGATGCAAGTCATGAGCAATGACCCGGGGCCTGCAGTCGAAAATATGTGTCAGGTGTCTGATCGCCTGAATAAAGGACTCACCAGTTCTCAGATCATCAAGATCACCGATATGATGGGAAAGAATTGCCTGGTCTGCTTTACCAAGACAAATGGTATTTTTCTGAAACGGACCGAGGGCCAGAATATTCTGACTAAAAGCACGTTTAAGAAATATGGGAGAGGGAACAATTCCCCGTGATCTGCGCAGCATATAATTCTTTTCCCCGACGACCCGGGTGACCGAATCATCGCAGCGTATAAGAATATCCCGGTCTCCGGTAATGATATAATCTGCTATGTTGTTGAGGCGTGAGAGGGCGTCGTCGTTTGAATAGACGATGGGCTCATCGGAAATATTTGCACTTGTCATGATCAGGGGTTTTTCCCAGTGCTCAAATAAAAGGTGATGCACCGGAGTATAGGGGAGCATGATACCGACAACGGAAGTGGAGGGAGCGACAGAAGCTGCAAGAGAACTTGAGGGTTTTTTCTTAAGAAGTACGATCGGTCTCTCACCTGAGAGAAGATGCTTTTCTTCATCAGCATTGACAAACCCATATAACTGTGCCTGGAGAATATTTTTCGTCATCACGGCAAAGGGTTTGTATTCCCTGTATTTCCGCCTGCGGAGTAATGACACAGCCTGTTCATTTTCAGGATCACACATAAGGTGAAATCCCCCGAGGCCTTTCATGGCGACAATATTTCCCTCTCCCAGGAGCCTGGCAACCTGTAAGAAAAACTTCGAATACTCATCACCTGTCCGGGGCGAACTCAAACAGGTTCCCCCATTGTCATAGAGGGAAAGGTGCGGTCCGCAGATATGACAGGCATTCGGCTGTGCATGGAAACGGCGGTTTGTAATGCTTTTATATTCCCACTGACATTCATCGCACATCATAAAATGAGCCATTGTCGTGAAAGGACGGTCATAGGGAACATCCCCGATGATCGTATATCTGGGTCCGCATTGGGTACAATTGATGTATGGATAATAATATCGCCTGTTTTTCGGATCAAGCACTTCCGAAAGACATTCTTCACAAACCATTAGATCCGGGGAAATCCTGGTAAATTTAATCTCTTCCATCCTGCTCTGCAAAATAGAAAAGCTTTCGAATTCCTCATTCTCCGTATATTCAGTTTCCGTAATCGTGTCGATCACTGCATGTGACGGCGGATGATGAGTAATGTGATTTTTAAATTGCCGCAAGTTTTCGGGACTCCCGGATGCCGCAATAACGACACCTTTCGATGTATTTGTGACATATCCTGTAATCCCAAGAGATAAAGCACAATTATAGACAAAGGGTCTAAAACCGATTCCCTGAACAATTCCTGTAATTTTCAGCTTGATTTTCATTATTACATAGTGACGCCATATTCATCAAAGGAAAAGACCTTTTTACAGTGAGGACATTTGTATTCTCCTGCTTTCTCGATCTTGATTTTCTCCCCGCACCCCTGGCATTGGATTATCATAGGGAATTTCTTTGTATCCTCAACATCGACGATTTTTACATAGTTGGCAAAACCCAGGACCTGTATAACGGATTTTATTTTATTATTGACATTCACCAAAGACATATCAATTCTCTTTTCCTGTGTTAATTTAATAAGTCTGATAAAAGCCCCGACCGCTGTTGAACTGATGTAGGATACATTTAAAAGATCAAAAATAATCGATTTTAGTTCGGCATTATTTTTAATTATTGTTGTAATTACATCCTGAAAGGCATCGGAATTATATGTTTCGATACTTCCTTCAATACAGACTGTTAATTTACCGGGTATTTCTTCATTATCAATACCTTGCAGTTGTAAATTCGAGTGGGTTGTATTAAATCGTTCAAATAAGGATATCATATTACTACTCCCTG
>JAFGRV010000376.1 GCA_016934975.1 Spirochaetales bacterium
AGTGCGGATCAGTGGTTTTTAATCCTTGTAAGGCTTATAATCACCATTTATTTTACTTACCAAAAAGTGCTCATTTCATATAATTGTCTAATTTTTGTCCTTTCTTATTTTTATAGTTCCACATTGAGAATTGCTGATCACCCATTACGTTCTTTGGTCTGACCGGGGAAAGACGGGATGTTATGATGATTATGTGCTGTTTCTTATGCGTTCTTAAAAGAGATCAGTCCCGGGTACTCTCTTTATTAATAAGATCCATACCCTTTAAAATGATCCTTATTGATTCAAAGGTAACGTCCTGCCAGCGAATTTTATTATTATAGATGATTGTTCCTTTGTAACGATTCTCATCGGAAAAAAGTTTAAACCAACCGATAAGCGTTTTAATTCCGGATGAAAACATAAATTTAACTCCACGAAAATCCGTAATAAGCTTTGTTATGTTCTTCTGTTTACATTTTTCGTGTAAATCCATAAGGAAATCTCTCATAACAGAATTTGCGTAGTCTGAATCGATTTGTCCCCGCCATATGAGCGTCATTGCCCCTGTATCTTCAGTTATATTAATTGAAGCCTTATCCGATATTGCAAAGGTTTCCATTTTCAATTACTCCTTTTATATGCTGTTTTTCATGATTTTTGCAGAAAGTGAGACATAATTATTATCTCGTATTTGAAGAGAACAATGAGCATATGCTTCATACTGTATCCGTGCGAGTCCAAGTTCTGAAATCGTACTCCTCATTCCACGTTCCATTGCTATTTTTAGTCTTGCTAAATAAGCTTCCCGGGGAGAAATTTGAGTTATTTCCTTTAATGTCGATTGGAGTTTTTGAATATTAGTCAAATGAGCAAAATTTTCCACGGTAACACATATACCTTCTTCCTTCTCGGCGCTCCGGAACAGATCAACCTCCAGCTGAACCCTCTCACCGGCAGAAAATTTTACGGCATTTTCCAATAATTCGCTCGCTGTCAGTGCAGTAGCCTTGGCAAGACTGGAATTTTTAATTGAAGTAAAAGCAAAATCTTCAAGGAATTCCCTGACTCCTTCGATAAGTTCCCACTTAGGGCTAAAAATCAATTTTAAATAGTTATTTACGTCCTTCACCTAGTTTTTTTTTTATCTCCTTAGAATCTAAGATAATAACAATATAATGAATTGTATTATATAAAATCAAGTATATACTTGTAAAACTCCTCACTTATTTACATAATATTGATAATATCCGGAATATCTTGTTTATGGATTGAAAATAGTTTACGATGTAAAAGAAATGTATCGATATTGAATTTATATCAACTATTGAGGATAATTTAAACAATAATTACCTTAACAACAGATACTTTGATTTTATAGAAGAGAAATAAAGGATTAATCGATGAATATTAATAAGAATAATACGCCGCAACCTCCACATAGCGATCAGGATAACGAGGTAAATGAACTTGACAAGATATTATTTTTTAAAATCCTTGAAAAAGAGGAAAAAAAAGAGCTGCTTGCTCTTTCTGAGATAATCAATTACAAAAAAGGAGATATTATCATATCAGAGGGGGAAATTCAGCCATGTATTTTCGTTGTGATAAAAGGTACGGTCAATGTCATTGTTAAAGAGAAGAGCGGGAAAGAAGTTTTTATCTGTGCTATCGGCGCCGGAGATGTATTCGGGGAAGCCGGTATTTTCCTTAAAGTAAAACGAACCGCAAAGGTAATAAGCACGGAAAATACGATTCTTTTAAAATTAGAACGAGAAAATATGCTTGGATTCATTAAAAAACATAAGGATGCCGGTATTAAATTACTCATGCTTATTATTTTCAGTTTATTAAGAAAGCTCAGAGAAGCAAATCAGGAGATTGCATTTGAACGTAAATCAGATATAACACAGGAAGACATAGATTCAATCATTAATGATTTTGTTTATTAAAAAAACTTTACGTAAAAAATGAATTGCCCGGTCCTATCTGAGATTGACTTGTCCTGATGATTGATGTACTCACAAGGTTCATCGTTTTACGAATTTCACTTCCCGTTGCCTGTGTTGTGAGAACATTCGGAAAACCGACCTCTTTTGCAATTGCATCAAGATCATCGGCATCGTCATGTTTATATCCGATATACACAAGATAGAACATCTCGGATTTCAGAAAATCCTCTGCAAGGGTTTTGACATCCGATGCTTTGTTATGCTGTGAGTCGTTATCCTCTCCGTCGGAAAAAACCACGATGATACATTTCGTCCGGATGCCATTGTCATTCAGATTTTTTACATATGCCCGGATACCGGTCATGGAATCAACAAGAGTATCATAGAGTGCCGTTGAATTACCCTCCGCGAGGTATTTCATACCTATTTTATTTATCTCTTCCACTTTAGTAAAACCATAAAGGAGCTGCTGATTACCGGAAAAGGTGCGCGCACTCACCAACATTGAACCGGCTTGCTTGGAATTCTGCAACGCTTCGATCAGATTATTGTACCCGTCACGTACTGCTTTCTCATTCGATTTCATCGAATAGGAGGCATCAAGGATCAACGAGACAACGGTAACATCGTCTGTCTCCAAATCATCGACATCCGTACCAAGACACCCCATAATATTTGTGCCCCCGAGACTATTAATAATAACGCTGCTCGCTTCCTCACTTATCTCCCCGTCATTCGCAGCACTATTAAATAGATTCTTAAGATCATCCGCATTATTTATTTGATGTGAACTCATAATTCCCTCCTCCTATGACAGAATTGAATCTGTACTGTTTACAATGTGAAGTCCTTTTTTTCTGAACTTTTCAAATTCCTCTAATGCTATAGCCTCATAATCAATATCCGGGTGCTGCACCGAACTCATACAATCTTCAAAAATGTAAATTTTCGTCAGGGTTTCCGGTTGATCATGAAAGAAATCGACCAACTGACGTATTGATTCCAGGACACAGTGACTTTTCGCTTCTCCCATAATGAGTATTTTGTCATGGGTTCGCAGGATATTAAGCAAATTAGTATTAATCCCGCCTTTACTGCTCGTCGGTACTTTTACTTCCGGGGAAAAGACACCATACATTTCTGTCTCCGGGATATCACCTTTCACCTGAAAACTTGTTTGTGATTTGCGTGCCAGGGCATGAAAATAACAAATTTCATAGAGGGCGGGGACCAGGGCGTGTCCCGGGGTACCGAGCATGGTATGTTCGGGCCATATACAAAGTGGTTTGTTTGAATTGTCTTTCAGATTCTTGATATAATCAAGACTCCACACCGGTTTCACAACAGGTTTATATTTTCCCGTTTCCACGTCTTCTTTTGTAATAATGGTAAAGGGACCGGGATGATTATTATGTGAATCCAGCCACCAGAGTCCGTAAAAAATTTGAAAAGCAATATGCGTATCCAAGGTAGGATAAATAGTGGTTATTTTTTCGAAATTTGATAAAATGAATTTAATTGAGTTGCTTATATCCATCTCTGCCTCAGGAACATAAAGAGCACCATTTTTATTACAAAAATCAATCTGAAAATCAATGAGCAATGCCGCATTCCTTGACCCGGCCTTATCACTTGTCGAAGGCTTTACATCGAGGCGAAACGCCTCTTCCTTAATGTCATTAAACCGGGGCAGATAAATTTCATCAATCTTTTTATCATCATAAAATTTAGGTGTTATCATCTCTTTCTTCCTCCATACAATAAAAATTGTATGGATCAAG
>JAFGRV010000377.1 GCA_016934975.1 Spirochaetales bacterium
AAAATTTTTGATTTCACGCGAACCTGCGTTTCGCTATTATTCCTGATATTCTTGTAAAAAAACAAGAATATCAGGAATAATAGCATAGAATAACAATTTTTAAATTATTACCTTACAACATAGCGGATAGATAATAAAAAATACACTTTTACTTATAACAACTTCAATTTTGGTGCTGCTAAAATATACCGGTTGTGATTCTGACAATCCGGAAGAAAACAAAATCCGGAAAACAGCATAGCCGGTAATTTATTTATCGTTATAGGTGAACTCATGGAAGATTAGATTTTTCTGCGATATACGCGGTATCGTGATCATCAGCTTCCTACTCCCGAAAGAATCCGTTAAATTCCTGTAGTTCATGGAGTTGATGTATCCTTGCCTATACCCTCGCCCGCCAATAATCGAGGATTTCCAGCAAGGTCGTCTGTATGTCCCTCTGCTTTTCCCATCCTGTGAGTTGTTTCAGTTTTTCCGGACTCCCGCACTGGTAGGGAATATTACCTTTCTGATCATAAGCAACCACCTCATACTCGATCTGTAGCCGGGCACTTTTAATGAGAAATGAAAAAAAATCACTGATCCGGACAGGCTCTCCCGAACAGACATTGTAAATCTCACCGGGAACGCCCTTTTCCATCAGCCTGATATATGCTGCCACCACATCACGTGTATCGAGGTAGTCTCTGTGGGAATGGAGGGGGCCGATGGTAAGTTTTTCCCCGGTTCCTTTTTCGATCCGCGCGATTTGAGACGCGATCCGGGAGATGAACATCTGTTCTTTTTCTCCCGGGGCTATATTATTAAAGGCCCTGGAAATGATAACAGGGATATGTTGATGGTTAAAATACTCCAGTGCGATTTCTTCCTGTTTTACCTTAGAGATACTGTAATTACTTGTAGGAGAGAGAGACATATCCTCGGTAATCGGCTTTTCGCCTTTGTCGCCATAAACAGCACTGGAACCGGTAATAAGAACCCTGGTTGCAAAGAGGGAATGAGTGCAAAGTGCGTCGAATAGAGTTCGCGTGCCTTCCACATTCACACTCAGCATCTCATCGAGGGGTTTGTGACCGACTAATCCCGCGAGATGAAAGATAAAAGAGGGTTTGCAATCCCCGAGGGCTTTTCGAAGAAAGGTGATGTCATTCACCGAACCGATGTATTCCTTATTTCCCTGCCCTGTCCTCACAACATCAAGCAAAAAAATCCGGGAAAATCCCATCTGTTCGAGGGCTTTCCGGAGCCATGTCCCGGCAAGTCCTGATCCGCCTGTAATTAGAATGGTATCTGTCAGATTCATCATATCCTGTGTCTTAAGGGAGATAAATATTTTTATTATTCAGAAACTCTTCGCTCGCTTTGACCAAATCCTCATGCATCCCGATATCGAACCATCTCCCGTTAAATTCGTATGAAAAAGCCCTGTCATTGTTATCCGTCATTTTATACATCAACGTGTCGAATCCGAAATATTCATCCTCCGGGATATATTCGATAATCGATTGGTTATAAATATAAATTCCCATAGAGACTTTATGTTCAAGGACCGGTTTTTCCCGGAAACTGACAATTCTCTTTTCCTCGTTATTTTCCAATACCCCAAGTTGCAGCTTCGTCTTTTTAATATAGGTTGCCACGGTTGCTTTGGCATTCATCTTTATATGATACTCAAAAAGGGCTTTATAATTGATATCCGTGAGGAGATCCCCATTCATGACAAGAAAATTCTCCCGGAGTCCTTTCATCAGTTTCAGGGGAGCGATGGTGCCGAGGGGCTTATCTTCGATGGAATAGGTGACATTAAGTCCGTATCTGGAACCGTCCCCGATATATGCCTGGAGCATATCTGCCATATAACCGAGGGCAAGGATGACATCCGTAAACCCGGCACCTGCAAGTTGTTTTAATACAATTTCTATGATCGGGGAATCACCGATCGGGATGAGGGGTTTGGGAATTGATACTGTATAGGGATAGAGTCTTGTGCCTTTCCCCCCTGCCAAGATGATTGCCTGCATTATCCACCTCCCTCATTTTCTTTAAAAGTGCTTTTACTTCCTTATAGTACCGGAAAAAACCTATTAACCAAAAAAAGTTATATCATCAATTGTCACTAGACATTATAAATATCAGGTTTATAAAAATCAGGATGTGCCCGGACAAAATCAATGGTCTCTTTAAGGCCTTCCTCGATTGAATACGCAGGTTCCCACCCTGTCCGTTCCTTTGCTTTCGTGTTATCACAGAGGAGCTTCATGACCTCCGAGTTCTTCGGACGGATTCTCTGTTCGTCCGAAATAATCCGTTTATTACCGCCGATGATCTTAATTATCGTGTGAGCGAGATCGCCGATCGTCACTGCCTTCCCCGTTCCGATATTCGTCACCTTCCCGATAGTTTCTTCCGATTGAGCAATCGCAATAAAACCCCGGGCAGTATCTTTTGCATAGGTAAAATCCCGGACAGGATCCAGAGACCCGAGTTTAATATTGTCTTTAATAAGCGCCTGAGAAATAATCGTGGGGATAACAGCCCGTGCAGACTGTCTGGGACCATAGGTATTAAAGGGACGGATCGTGGAAACCGGAACATTAAAGGAGAGATAATAGGATTCGGCGATTTTATCCGAACCAATTTTCGAGGCCGAATAGGGAGACTGCCCCTGGAGGGGATGTTCTTCATTAATAGGTGTATACAAGGCTGTTCCGTAAGTCTCGGAAGTAGAAGTCTGGACAACCCGCTCTACCCCGTGTTTGCGGCATGCTTCCATCACATTCACCGTACCGGATATATTGGTCGAAACATAGCAATGGGGTGCGATATATGAATAGGGAATCGCGATCAGCGCGGCAAGATGAAAAACAACCTGACACCCGGAAACCGCCTTTTCAACAAAAAAAGGATCGATAATATCTCCGGTAATAATCTCAAGGCTTTTAAAGATCTCCCGATCCAGGAGTTCGAGATTTCCATAGGAGTTCCTTGAATTATAATGAACAAAAGCCCGGACTTTTGCGCCTGTTCGCACCAGGGCTTCCGTGAGATGAGATCCTATAAAACCCGAAGATCCGGTGATAAGTACTTTTTTTCCCGCAAGTGTCATCATTTGTATGGTTAACTCCTCTTCATATACTCGTTTTCATTATTATAGAGAAAGTTGATCAGTTACGCAAATAACATTTACATAAAGATTATAAAAATGTACCGGCAAGATTGTCGATAATCGTATTTCTTTCCTTGTCCCAGTCCATACCCCATTTTTTATATGGTCCCGAATCAGGAATATTGAACCCGGGATGACACATCAATTCAACAAAATATTTCCCGGAAAAAGAAAGGGCTTTTTGAATAATACCCTTAGTCACATTCATAGACGTATTAAATCCAAGAAATTTATCGGTGGTAGATATATTATACAATCGTGCTCTTCTCCTGATCCTGAAGGAGAAATATTTCATCGCAATAAGGGGAATTAATCGCTTCAAGCTGAAAAGACTAAGACTTTCATTTACGATCCTTACACGGGGTATCCAGTATGTATGACAAAGTCTTAAAACGACAAATGAAATTCTTTTTAAAAGATGAAGATGTTGATGGGAATCGCAATGACTTAAGACAAGTCCATTGTCAAGAAGTTTCTTTAATTGTGCTTCCAATTCGATTTTAACTTCATATGGATTTATCCGGCCTCTTATATATTCGCGGATAAATGTAGAATAATCCCGGTGAAACATACCATCTGCCGTGACTAATGATGGAATTAAATCGGGTTCAGCCACCGGCTTTTCATCGATAAGAGTAAAATGAATCCCGGTTTTCAGACGCGGATGATTTTGTATAAAACAAATAGCTTCGTCCAGGGCCCTCCCGTTCGCCACAATAGAGACAGAGTTAACCGCCCCCTGTTCTATTGCTTCTATAATCCCCTTATTAATATGCGATGCCAAACCAAAGTCATCCGCATTAATAATAAGCTTCTCTCTGTCTAATGTATTCCCCATGATTCACTTCCTGACTATGATATAGTTATATAACGATAGTAATGCTGATAATTTCTCTTACCTCTCTGTTTATTATAGTTATTTTTATCCCGGTCTGCAATAAAACTGATAAAAAATTAATTTTTTAGCCATAATTATTGTCTTCACGTCCCGGAAGGATGAGTTACTTGTTGCTCTATTTCCGTATCAGTATCAAACTGATATTAAATATCTGCGTCAAGGTTTTTTTTCTCTGCCACATAGAAGACCGGCTTATGCTTGGTTTGATGATAGATTTTATTGATATAGATGCCGATAATACCCAGAATAAGCAGAATTATCATCGTATAAATGTTGATAAGAAGAACAATCGTAATATAACCGGGAGCGCTTGTTCCGCCGGAAGCAAAAGCGACCAGTTCATAAATAATA
>JAFGRV010000378.1 GCA_016934975.1 Spirochaetales bacterium
AAGTTGAAAAAATAATTGCTTATTGGAATATTGGCAAGCATATTCGGGAGCATCTCTTACACTACAAGGATCGGGCAGGTTATAAAGAGGATTTATTTAATAAATTGGCAGAAGCACTGACTATAGGAGTTCGTATACTATACTGGACTGCACAATTTCACGAAACATACCCCTCAAATTTGAACCCGGGTTCAAATTTGACGTGGAGCCATTATAGATTATTACTTACTATTAAAGATGAAAATAAAAGAAAGGAATATGAGCATATTATTGAAACTGAAGGATTAAGTAAAAGAGAATTGGAAGAGCTAATAAAAATTGCGATATTGGTTTCCGGCCTGTGTAAACAGGCGCGGTCAATGAATTTGAGCTACAGCGCAAATTCCTCATCAAAATCATCTTGATTTCATCTGTAGATCATGCTACTTTGTTCTAACGGAGAGGAGAAAACCTTTGAATATAATAATGGCAGATCGTCTTGGGGGAGAGAAATTCGGTACAACAACGGAGATGTACAAGTTTGAAAGGATTAAGCGCGCAAAAGCCAGAGCTGTGGAGAATAATCCTTCCATTCCTCTGATTGATATGGGTGTGGGAGAGCCGGATAAACCGGCACCCCCGGAAATTGTTCATGTACTGGCAGAAGAAGCGGGAAAACCGGAAAACAGGAAGTATGCGGATAATGGAATCCCGGAGTTCCGGGAAGCGGCTGCCGAGTATATGGAAAAGGTATTCAAGGTTCCTGATATAAATCCCCGGACTCAGATTATACATGGAATCGGATCGAAACCGGTGTTGGCGATGCTCCCTCTTTGTATTATCAATCCCGGGGATATCACCCTCACCACTGTTCCCGGGTATCCGGTGATGGGAACTTACACAAGGTATTGCGGTGGAAGTGTCGTACCCCTGCCTTTATGGAAGAAAAATGACTTTTTCCCGGATTTATCATCAATCCCTGAAGATATTACCCGAAAGGCACGGCTTCTCTATATCAATTATCCGAATAATCCCACAGGGCAGGTTGCGACAAAAGAGTTTTTCCGGGAGATTGTAGATTTTGCTTACAAAAATAATATTGTTGTTGTTCATGATGCAGCGTATGCCGGACTCACCTATGACGGGTACGAACCTTTAAGTTTTCTCTCTACTGACGGGGCAATGGATGTCGGGGTGGAGGTTCATTCTTTATCAAAAGCCTTTAACATGACCGGGTGGCGTATTGCCTTTGTTGTTGGTAATGAGAAGATTATACAGGCGTATGGGACAATTAAGGATAATACCGATTCCGGCCAGTTCAGGGCGATTCAGAAGGCGGGAATATATGCCTTGAATAATCCTCACATTACCCGGGATATCTGCAAAAAATATTCACGACGCTTTGATCTCCTTGTCTCTTTATTAAAAGAAATCGGATTTGCCGCGGAAAAACCAAAAGGGAGCTTCTATTTATACGTTCCCTGCCCCAGGGGAACGGAGGATGGCCGTGAGTTTACAAACGCTTTTGAGTTCTCCGGGTTTCTTCTTGAACACGGACTGATCTCTGTTGTCCCCGAGGATGATGCAGGTGCCTGCGCCCGGTTTTCCGTCACTTTTGAGGCTGATGGGGAGGACGAGGAAAAGGCTGTGATTCACGAATTAGGAGAACGGCTTCGCGGATTAAAACTTGTGTTTTAATCCGCAATTCATTTTGATTGTGCATGATGAGCCGAATCATCTTGCGATAAAATTGGAATGGTAATAACAAATGTCGTTCCATTGCCTTTACTGCTCATGCACCGGATTGTTCCGCCAAGGGTATGTGTGACTATATTGTAAACAAGATGCAGGCCCAGGCCTGTTCCGGCTTTTGCCCTGTTAGAGGTAAAAAAAGGTTCGAATATTTTTTTCAGATTCTTTTTTTCGATTCCGATTCCGTCATCAGAATATCTGAACATTATAACGTTGTCCCGGGTATGAATTTTAATGGTAATTGTTCCCCGGGTACCGGTGGAATACCCATGAATAAGAGAGTTTATTAATAGGTTTGAGATAATTTGTGTAAAACATCCGGGGTAACTATCAATCTCAAGGTCTTTGTCGCACTCTAAAATAATGTGGTGGTTTGTTTCTTTCAGCCGTGTGTTCAGGCTGAGGAGGATCTCTTCTATATGTTTTCTCAAGGCAAATTGTTTTCTTTTTTCAAGAGATTGATTTACTGCTATCTTTTTGAAGCTGTTAATGAGTTTATATGCACGTTCAAGGTTAACAAGAAGCATGGAAGTGGCTTTACCGGCATCCAAAATAAAATGTTCAAAATGGGATTTTTTCATTGAGTCTGATGCATAGTGATGAGCGATTTCTTCGGTAAGTTTTTGAAGATGAGATGCTGCAGTGACGCTGATTCCGAGGGGTGTGTTGATTTCATGAGCTACTCCGGCGACTAATCCGCCCAAAGCCGCCATCTTTTCCGATTCCACCAGTTTATCCTGAGTTTTTTTGAGAGTTTTAAGAGTTTTCCTTAATTGTTTGTTTGTTTCTTCCATATGAGCTGCTTGTTTTTTTAATTTTTGGGTATAAATTGCCCCTTTTAAAGCACTGTTCAGGAGTATTCTTCTCATTATATCAAAGGTGAGCCCGGTTTCTCTGTCTATGTCATAAAGGGCGATCCCGAGTTGTTGTGTTCCGGAAAACAAGGGATCGATATAAAGGGAAAACCTGTCAATGCTTCCAAGAATGTTATTCGGGACAAGTTGTTCCGTGGGAAAGGTTACCTCATCCTCATTAAGAATAATAGATCCCTGTCTGTTAAAAGCGAGGACAAGGCGGGAAAGAGAAGATGAAGGATGATATTTTCCGTTTCCTTCATAGAGTGAGAAATAGCAGGATGAGATACCTATTTCCGGTAACCTTCGTTCAAGTAACCCGGCGATTTCCTCCATGCTATTCATTGCTGTCAGCGCTTCGCTCGTATCTCTGTATATATCAGTGACTGATTCTCTTTCAATAAATAGATTGCTGTTCAAACGTGTATAATATTCAGTAATAATCAGTTTTATAATATCCAGGAGTTCTTCATAAAATTTCTTTTTTTCTTTATCCTTCTGATCCGGGTTCAGGTAAAACCGGAAAAGAGAAATACAATGCTGCCAAATTCGTTCTTCGATTCCTGTATTTTTCTTTGAATAAAGGAAGGACTTAAGGATTTTGATAACAGTATTTCCATTTTTGTCTTCTATTGATTTTATAAAATTCCGGAAAAGGGTTCTGATTATTTTGTTTAATTCAACCTTATTCCCCATCGGAGTAATAGCTTCTATCTGCTTGAGCATTTCTTCCGGGCAACTATTTTTTATTGATATCGAAGAGATATCTTCTATCTTTGATTCATTCTTCTTAAGAGAAATCGAATGATATTCTTCCATGGAAATATAACATCCGCAGGATTCACGGAATATGGCCTTAGTCGGCAAGGTTGTAACCTTGGGAACTGTTTTTCCTGATAGTATTGCAAGAACAATTTCCAGGGCTTTTGAACCTTGTTCCCGGATGGGTTGCTTAATTGTAGAAATTGTGGGATTTGTAAATTGGCAGGGTAACTGGTCATCAAATCCTGTTATGGCGATCTCATAGGGAATCGAAATATTCCTGTCCTGGAGTTCTTCAAGAAGTCCCATGGCCATCCCGTCATTTGCCGCTATTATCACATCCGGCTTTACTCTTCTTTCATCAAGAAGTATTCTTACTGCATCTTTTCCGGATTGGGCAATAAACTTTCCTGGTACTACAAATTCCTGCTTAAAAGGAATATTGCATTCCGATAGAGCCTCCTTGTATGTATTAAGTCTGAGAATTGATTCCTGATTATTTTCCGGCCCGGAAACAAAGGCGGGCTTCGAATACCCGTGCTTTTTTATGAGGTGCAATATCATTTCATGTAAACCGGGTTTGTTATCCACAAGTATGGAATGAACACTGCCGATTTCCTGAGATAAACTGACAACAGGGATAGGTTGATAACTATTAATAAATTCAGTGAGCTGAACATCGGTGATATAATGTCCTATTGACCCTGTGGAAATGATGAGTCCGTCAATAGTCCGGGATGTGGCGAACTGGTATATAATATTTCTTAATTTTTCATAATTATGAGGGGAATTTATCGCACCACCGACAAAAGTAAGGATATTTACATCCAGTTCTATCGCTTTTTCGTTAATTCCCGCGAGTATGGGAAGATGATAACTGCTTTCGACCCAATCCGTAAGAAAACCGATTGTCGGCCTTTTTTTCTTCATGAGTTAATGATAATAAAACCGGAGATGACATTCAAGAACAGGAAGTAAATAAAAATTTATTCGTGTCCTTTTCCGGAAAGCATCGCTTTTCCATGTTCAAGGAGGGGGATCATTAACCGCGTGCACAAAGTGACTGCTTTGACAGAACCCGGGAAGTTGACAATAATTGTATTTCCCTTTATTCCGCAAAAAGCCCTGGAGAAAACGGCAAAGGGAGTTTCCTTTAATGATTCAGTCCGCAGATAGTCACTCACTCCCGGCAATTCCCGCTCACACATCGACGATGTTACTTCCGGAGTAACATCCCGGGAAGAAATTCCCGTACCCCCGGTGGTGAAAATGTAATCCTTATTAAGGTGTTTCGCGAGGGTTTTTTTTATCAATTCTTTATCGTCGGAGATGAGTTCGCCGGTCACGTCACACTCTACCTTTGCATTTTTCAGAAGGCTGATGATAGCCGGACCTGATTTATCCGGATATTCTCCTTTAAAACCCCTGTCAGATATGGTAATCACCGCTATTGTGAGCATGAATGACTCCTCCTTTCAGCACTTTAGCAAATATTCCTTTTTCAGGCATGATGCATTCACCTGCGGCATAATAGATGGCGCAAGGGGTTTTGCATTCTTTTCCGATCTGTGTGACTTCCAGTTCCGCGTCTCCGATCCGTATTTTCCCGCCCACGGAGACCTTTGTCCAGTCGATTCCCCGTGTCACAATATTCTCTCCAAAGGCCCCTGATTTAAGCGAAAGACCTTTTGCTTTCATTTTATCAATTTCCTCGCCGGCAAGAAACGAAACCTGTCTGTGCCACTTGCCTGCGTGGGCATCATTATCAATCCCGAAATCTTTTATAAGGGTTATTTCAGATACCTCATATTTCTGAACACCTTTTTTTCCCGAAATACAGACAGCCTCAATGGTGAATTTCATGTTTTACCTTTCTTGCAAGGACAATATCGGTAATCCTCATGGATTTGTCTACCCCCTTGCACATATCATAGATTGTCAGGGCGGCCGTTGCCACTGCCGTGAGGGCTTCCATCTCCACTCCCGTTTTCGCCTCACTTTTTGCTTCTGCCGTTATCATAATTCCTTTTTCCAGAATAGTAAAATCCAGACTTACATGATTAAGGGGAATATTATGACAGAGAGGAATCAGTCCGGATGTTTTTTTTGCCCCCTCGATTCCCGCGATACGGGCAACTGAAATCACATCACCCTTTTTCATACAATTGTCTTTTATCAATTGAATTGTTCCGGGCTGCAAGTGGATTATTCCGGTTGCCCGTGCTTCACGTTGCACAATACCTTTATCGCTGATATCCACCATCCGGGCGTTACCGTTTTCATCTGTATGTGATAATTCCATTTTATCCTCCGATTTGCCAGTTTCCTCTTGTTGTACATTTTTTCCCTTCCGGGGGTTTATGTCGAATCGCCTGTGTTACACTTTCTTCGATATTATTCATATCAACCTTTATTTCTATATCCGAACAGAGGCAGGGTTTTAATCTCCCATCCGCGGTTAAACGGATTCTATTGCACCAGGAACAGGGGAGGGGGCGCTCAAATTCGATTGGTTGATTTTGAGTCTGGTAGCTGTCAAGGACGTAATGATTGATACGCTGAAGTATTAATCCTTCTTTTCTACAAAACTCTGTCATTTCTTCCATATAATGATCATTGACCCCTTTCATGACAACCATGTTAATTTTAATATTCTTAAACCCCGCGGCTTTCGCGGCATCAATCCCTTCTAACACCTTGTGCACATTTCCGTTTCTGGTGAGTTGTTTATAGAGGTCTTCACGTATTGTATCTAATGAGATATTAAGTCGATCGAGGCCGGCTTGTTTCAGAATGAGCGCTTTTTCGGTCAATAATACGCCATTCGTTGTCATGGCGACTTCCCTGATACCGGGTATCCCCTTGAGTTCCGGGATAAGCCATTCGATGTTTTTTCTTACCAGAGGTTCACCCCCGGTAAGTCTGATTTTTGTAATACCCAGGGGTGCCGCCTTCTGTACAATCGCGGCGATAGATTCGTAGGAAAGTATATCGTCGTGTGATTTAAGAGGGATTCCCCCGGAAGGCATGCAGTAGGTGCATCTGAGATTGCACCTGTCGGTGACGGAGATCCGCATATAAGTGATTTGGCGGTTATATCGATCGTACATCTACTTCCGTCTCTGCCGGGATTTCAAATACATCCCGGGGAATGTTGATAAGGCCATTCGCTTTTGTGAGGGCGTGGATATGAGCGGACCCATGATAGGCGATAGGATTTATTTTCCCATTTTCATATATGACCGGGATGAAGGAACTCCTGTTTGCCCGTTTCCGTATGATTGGCTCATGAAGCACGCCCTTTATGATGAGCGGAATATAATCATGGCCCATCATTCTGTAGATCAGGGGTTTGATAAGAAGTGTAAATATGACGAAGGTTGATACGGGATTGCCGGGAACCCCGAAGTAAAAGGTTCTTTCCTTTGTCCCGAAAACCGTCGGTTTCCCCGGTTTCACCGCGATCTTTTCAAAGTGAATGGAAACATTCAATTTTTTTAAAACTCCGGGTACAAAGTCATAATCCCCCATGGAAACACCCCCGGAAAGAAGTATCATATCACAGCTTTGTTCCAGCGATGTAATCGCCTCTTGTATCGCCTCCTCCGTATCAATAACAATACCATGATGCATCACCTTTGCCCCGGTTGCTTTCACCTGGGCGGCAAGGGAAAAGGAATTACTGTTATAAATTTGTCCCGGACCAAGGGGGTTTCCCGGCATAACCAGTTCGGAACCTGTGGCGATAATACCGACTGTCGGCTGTTTGTATGTAATAATCTTCACTTTACCCATGGAAGCCGCCGCAGCTATTTCCTGGGGTCGGATGCGTGTTCCGGCGGCAAGCACCGGATCTCCCGGCTTTATATCTTCTCCTTTGTAACAAATATTTATATTGGGATCAGGGGCCGTGATCTTCATTATTCCGGCTTTTTCTTCCGTCACCTCTACTTTCACGACACGGTCTGCGCCTTCCGGGAGCATAGCCCCGGTCATTATTTTTGCACATTCTCCCTTTTCAATTTTTTCCCCGGGAATTGAACCTGCCTGTATCACTTCTTTTATGACGTATTCCTCGGATGTGTCTGTTCCGATAATTGCATACCCGTCCATGGCTGATTTATGAAAAGGGGGCATAAAAAGGGGTGAAACAATCTCTTCGGCGAGGATACGGCCCAAACCTTTCATGAGTGGTATTGTTTCCGTCCGGGGAAAAACAGGAATGTTTTTTATCGTAACTTCCGCGTCATGTAATTGGATCATCCTTTGTTCTTTCTCCCTTCCTTTTCTTAATGTGAAAATACTTTTACTGCCTGTGTTTTAAATGTAGCCCAAAATTCATCCCCGGGCAAGAGGTTCATATCATTATATGATTTTACAGTTATATCTATATGAAAGAGAACGCCGGCATCCAGGGTTACTTCGATATAACTTCCCCGGTTCATAATATGGGTGATTATTCCCTGAAAGGAATTTCTCGCGGATGAATCAATTTTTTCCTTTGACAGAATGATATCATTGGACCGGACAGCGACATAAGCATGGTCTGCCGACTCCACAGGTGTCGTGATGGAGATATTTTTTAAAGAAAGATTATGATTTTTTATGATCCCGGAAAATATATTTTTATACCCGAGAAAATCGGCAACTTCACTGTTTTCAGGATTCAAAAAAATCTTGTCCGGAACATCAACCTGAAGAATTTTTCCATTTTTAATGATTGCGATCCTGTCTCCCAGAGCAAGGGCTTCTTCGAAATCATGGGTCACATGGATGATGGTCGGTTTGTCTGCTTTATGAAGTTCCAGAAAAAGCCGCTGGGTTTTATACTTATTATTTAAATCCAGGGCGGCCGTTGGTTCGTCTAACAGGTAAATATCCGGTTTAATCACCATGGCCCGTGCAATAGCGACCCGCTGTTTTTCGCCCCCGGAGAGGGTTGTCACATCACGGTGAATTAAAGAAGAAATGCCGAGTCTTTCCAGAGCCCGTGTGACCTCTTGTTTTATCACTGTTTTTTTTATTTTCCTGATTTTCAGGCCATATCCTACATTCTCATATACATTCAGATGTGGAAAAAGCATATAATCCTGATAAATGAGCCCGGCAGATTTTCCTTGCACCCCGGTGATCGTCCCGGAATCAGGGGTTATGAGCCCGGCGAGTAATTCAAGGATAACTGTCTTTCCTGCTCCGCTGGGTCCAAGTATCACAAAGTATTCACCTTTATGTATTTCGAGGTTGATGTCGAAAAGTCCGAAATCGGGGTAGTGTTTGTTCAGAGATTTCAGGCTAATCATATTTTTTTCTCCTGGTTTTTCTTCCGAACAAACGCAATACAATAAATATGCAGAGACTTAAAATAATGAGAATGACAGTGACCGGGGCGGCATATGCAAGGCCGAAGCTCTGAAAACGCTCAAAAATAAGAACGGGAGCTGTCATAGGATGATATGCCAGAATCACTACCGCTCCGAACTCGGAAATACCCCTGGCCCACATTAATATGGACCCGGAAATGATTGATTTTTTAACAAGAGGAAGACTCACTGTCCAAAAAGCCTGCCATCGTGAGGCCCCAAGGGTCATGGCTGTTTTTTCATACCTGTTGTCAATAAGATTAAAACCGTCTTTTACTGTATTAACTAAAAGGGGCATGGAAACAAAAAACATGCCGCATGAGATCGCAGCTTCCGTCCCCATGAGAGAAATACCGGTAATCCGGGCAAAGAGGGAGTTTCTTCCCAGGACCATGAGAAGGGCGATTCCCGCCGCAGTATGGGGAATAATGACAGGGATATCGATGATACCCTCGACGATTTGTTTCCCCGGGAAATTATGCCGGGCGAGAATATATGCAAAGGGAATGCCCAGGAACAAGGCTGCCACGGTGGACCAGAGAGAGGCACGGAAAGTGAGAGCGATTGACCCAAGGACTCCCGCTTCCCCGGCCGTCGAAACAAGTGTAGCCGGGGATGCGGAGAATAACATCCGTAACACGGGTACCGCGACAAAGAGAAGGAGGATGGTCCCCAGGGAAGAAAAGATTATTTTCATGGCAGCATGTTTGTTCATTTAAAAAAGGCCTTGAGATTTTGCGGGAGAAATTGTTTATTATCTACCATCGGCGGAATAATTTCCGGTTGGCCGTTCTTTTCCATGATTTTCCTCCCCTCTGCACTTAATATAAATTCGATGTATTGAGCACCTAACTTAGGCGAGGCCGCTGTTTTGGGGACGGTAATACCATATACCATGGGAGCACCTTTTTGTGTTATGGTTTCCCCGGGGTTCTTTCCGGTGAGTTCAATCGATGCCTGGCTGTAGAAGTCCTTGAATTTCACCGACTTTAGATTGATCTCCTCCGGGAGAATCAGATATCCTGCGTTATGCTGCTGGGCAACACTTCTGTAGATAAATATCATATCCAGTTCCCCTGCTTCAAGAAGGGCGAGAAGATCCACTTCTTTTGGGCGGATATTTTTTTCCGGGCAGTGGGCGAGGAGTTCGTCATAGAGTCCCGGTACATTATAGTATTTCTCCGCGAGCTGCCAGCAAAGACGAGTCCTGTATCCGCAGGGATCGGCGTTGGGATCCGAATGTCCGTATTGTACGTTGCCGGAAACGAGGAGTTCATACCAATTGTCGCGAGTAAAGGAGGTGGGAAATTTTTTATCTTTTTTGTACATGATGACCATCTCGTTTGTTGTAAAATCGATGCAGTAATCCGCGTAATCAGGCATGAGGAGAGTTGTAATTACCTCCGAATCGGCGGAGGCCATCACATCAGCCTTGGACCCGAGCTCGGTAATCTGGCGTGCACAGGTCCGGGATCCGTGTGATTCGTTTAAGACCTCGATATCCGGATACTTTTTCATAAAGGCATCGGCCATTTCCTTAAAGGGAACCGAGAGGGAACCTGCGTGAAGCACGAGGAGTTTCTGTTTTTCACCGCTTTTTGTACATGCAAAGAGAGAACAAAGCATCAGCATTATGATACTGATACCCAGAATTGTCATTACCGTGTGTCCTCTTTTTTTTGTTGTTGATTGATGTGTAGAATAATAGCCCATATTTTCTCCTTTCCAATGGGGAGGCTGTATCGTTTCCCATACAACCCTGTCGGCGTACCGGCATAGGACAAGAGAATCCCTTAGCTCAGGTAAGCTCGGAGTTTTTTTTACTATAGAATGTTGAGAGTGGAAGTGTCAAGGGAGGTGTGTTCGGATGATACCATTTTGAAATTATAATCGGTAGAGTCCTTTTCAATTGCCCCTATTTAATGATAAATAGGGGCATTTTATTTTAAAAGAATTCACAAATAAGCAACATTATAATTTAATATAGGTGAAGTAGGCCCAGCCGTAGTTAAAAGCCTTTCCGACACTCAAGATATCATTCACCTTTCTAATGCGGTAAATCCCACATTTATAATAGCCATATATATCCTTTGGGGGATCGATATACGAAGTTATAATTTCAGGTACGCCTGTGGAAGTAGGTGAACCGAATACTTCTATAGTTATTTTTTGATACCCCCCCGATTGGCCAACTTGTACCCATTTGTATTCAATATATACGGGCATTCCATAATTATAAGCTTGTAATATATAATTTCTGTAATTAAGGTGATAAAGTAACCCGAGATTCCAATCATACCGGGAAAGTTCGGCATTTTCCTCCGCGGGGACATGAGTGCTCAAGGTCTCATCTACCGACATGTCCTGAACCGACGGTTCACAACCTGTAAAAATAAACAAAATCATCATCACAAGAAAGCAAAAAAATACACACTTTTTCATTTTATTCTCCTTTTTTTAAAATATAATAGAAAGATAAAACAGAGTTTTATCAATTCTCCTTTTTTAAAATATAATAGAAAGATAAAACAGAGTTTTATCATACACCTCTATAATTAAATTGGTAGATAAAACGGAGTTTTATCAATCTCTCCTTTTAAAATTTTTTTAAGTGTAAAAAATACAGAAGGATACGGTAATATAAATGTTGACAGTTGTCAAGAAAAGAAAAAATAGAAAAATCTGTAGATATAAACATAACTCAAAAACGCTGTATTATGTGAAATTTTTGTATGCAGTCAATTCAAGAAGAGAAAATTCATTCGGAATCATCATCTTAGGATCATACTGGCGGTCATGCTCGATTTTTTTCAATCCGGAATTATAGTGTTCTTCTGAAATAATATTGAGCTCGGAAATATCCCTTGATTGTGATGACTCGAATATTTCAGAGATACTAACGCGTTTTTTAAATATCTGAATAGTTGCCTTGACTAAAAAATCCCGGCTTTCAAGTTCATGTACTATCAGATCCGTGGGCCAGAATCGTTTCAGATCTTCACACCAGGCGTCGGGGAAATAGGTGTAAAGCCACCAGCCTGCGGCATAAAAGGGTTCAAGATTTTTCATTCGAAAAACAGACTTACTTTTTAACACCCTGGTTGCTTCATCTATCACTTTCACTTTGTCCCGGAAATGATGAAAGGCGAATTCGCTTGCCACATAATCAAAAAAATGATTGTCATAGGGGAGGGAATGGGCGTCACCGAGGGTGAGTTCCGGCGTTTTTGCTTTTTGTTGTGCGATGGCGAGCATTTCTTGCGATGCGTCAATTCCGTACCAGACAACCGGTTCGTCCTTGAAATGAGCAGTATTAAAGGCAAGATAATTACCTGTGCCGCATCCGAGGTCCAGAACACGAATTTTGTTCTGTGGCAACGTGGTGAGGAGTTCGGTAATAATACTATCCGGTGAACTGATTCTGCGGTCCTTATTTGAATCATATTTGGAAGCGATTTTTGCATAGTCTGTTTTTTTCATGGAAAGCTCCTTTTATAGTAGATAACCCGGGCGTAACGTAAGGGCATTTCTCCCGGCGCATTCAAGTCCGCTTTTCACTCCCCGTGTCATATCCCCGGTTCGCTTAAACTCAAGGGCAAACCCGGCGGTAAAAGCATCTCCGCATCCGGTCGTGTTCAGGGGTGTGATGATCTCCGGTTCTATCGACATGATTTTTCCCTTTTCCGTATACATGACCGGTTTATTTTCATTTGTAAGAATCGTCGATATACCATACTCTTTCCATATTGATATTATTTTTTCCTGAATCGTTTGCATGATCTCATCTGCATCAGTATCACTTCTGTTTGTAAATTCCGGAAAAAATGTGCCTATGAACTCCTTATAATTCGGCTTTATCACATCCGGTGAAAAAGGGAGAGAGTTTTTAAGATCTTCATCGCGGTAATCCAGAATAACAACCTTTCCCTCTTTTTTCGCCCGGGCTGCCATCTCCGGAAAGATGTGGTCTGAAAATCCCGCGGCTTTTGTCCCCGAGATAATAACAGTGTGACTGCCGGGAAGAAGCCGGGTGAAAAGTTTTTTTACCCTTTTTTCCGTACCCGGAGAAACAGGGACGGCTTCCTCCACTATCTCGGTGGAGGTGTGACGGTCTTTGTCGAAGAGGGTGTAGCAGAAACGGATTTCCGAATCGGAATTTGCCCATCGGACGGGGATTGTCTCTTTGGCGAGCATTTCTAAAAATAATTTTCTGTTTCTTCCCCCTGCCTGGGTGAGGTGAAGAATATTTTCTTTGCATTGCATAAGGACTCGGGAAACATTTACTCCTTTTCCGGAGGAGTCGGTAAAATATTCCTTTGACCGGTTGACGTGATTCTCTCTAAGCCCTTGTACGACAATTGTCTTTTGGATGACGGGGTTAAGGCAGATTGATAGAAAATATGGTGTTTTCATGGTTGTTCCGGGTATTATATTGTTTAAAGAGCAGAAGGTAAAGTCTAAAAGAAATATCCTTAAGAAAGATCTGAAGAGAGAAAGAAAAGTTGTTTTCTTTTCGCCCGGAACATCAAAATAGCTCATTAAATTTAGAATCACCGGGATGAATATTCGGGAATTTTTGCCGGAAAATCATTTGAACTGGGTATAAAGTATACCCAATAACTACTTAATTTATATCCTGTTAAAATGTTATCTAAACACTTACTTTTTTTACATGGGCACACGGATAGGGGAATCTATACCGCAAGGTAAAGGAGACAGGTCATGAACAAAAATGTATTATTCTTTTCAGGTATCGTTTTCATGATATTCTCTGCCTGGGTCATCTATAAATTTTTTAAAACATACAGGAGGAGTGTCATGCAGAAAATTATAACGATGTGTATTCTTTTCGTGGTAGTAATTTCACTTTTAAATTGTGTATCTACACCGCCAAGGCCTGAAACACCGGCAAAAGAAGGATACGAATGGCGGTATAATACCCGCAAAGCTGCCTGGGAAGAAATATCAAAAGAGGAACTTGCGCAAAAGGAAGCGGAGAAACAGGCAAAATTACAGAAACAAAGGGAAATGGCAGGTGTCATCACTAAAATCACCGCCGATGATATATTCAATAATCCTGGCCAGTATAAAGGTCAGCAGGTTGTTTTGACACTTGCAGGGAGTATGGAATTCATAAAGTTTGCAGGGGGAAAATACAGGGCAACAGTCAGTCCGGGTGGGGGCAGGATGTTTATCCTGCATGCTTTTGACAGCGATTATGCATTCGCGCAAAACAATCTGAAAAAGTTCCAGGAGGAGTACAGCCTTACGGGATTTGAAATGGGCGCCTCATCAGCTGCTCATTATATAAATTCGGCATCAAGAACTATCCAGGGGCTTGTAGTGAATTATGGTGATTTTTCTCAAACCGACCTGGTAACCGGTGAAAAGAAGCAATACAAGAGTATAGAAATTCAAATGGTGACTATCTTTTAGGATTCCTTCACCGGAATCTTCATTAAAATATTTAAGGAGGGTATGCGTTGAAAACAATCATGTTATTGCTAATAATAAGTATTTTCCCCTGTTCTCTTTATAGCCAGGATTGGGGTTGGTACGGGAACTGGGAGCATTTCATCGAGTATTGGCAGCCCCGCCATGAACAATCAATGGATAGTATATCTAACATGAAGACAAAAAGAGAGTTGGAAGAACATATCAAAGGACTGGAAGAGTGGCTGAATGGGCAGACTCTCCTCTTCGCGGAATTGGCCAGAAGGTTGAAAGAGGATGCTGAGAATTCCGCATATCATCAGGGGGAGATACGGATTGAAAAATATAAGCGGGATACCTATATGAAGCAGATATCTTTCTGCAAACAGATGATGGCGCTGATAGGGCAGGATTTGGGGCGTCATGGGCGAACAAAAGAAGAGTACATCAAATTTCTGGTCGCGGAAAGTAAAAAAGCTCTTAAACAGCTGGACGATGACAGGCAGTACGTTACCAATTTTATGAAAAGCAGAAAAAAGTATGTTCCTAAAGAGCATACCGGTTTTATAAGCTGGATGAAAAACAAAGCCTATTCTTTTATGACCGGAGTTGATTACGAGGAACTGGAATTCCGGATGAAAGAGTTTCAGATATCCTCGAAAAATCAGACCTCTATCATCCTTTATACAACTCTTTTAAACTGGGGGGGCACTATTTCGGATATCGGGAAACCGGAATATCTGAAAGCATTACCTGATACGAGTGAAATTACCGGTATTGCGGCCAAACAAGCGATCCTGTTCGCGGCATCCAAACAGTTCGCCGAAGATCCGGATTACCCCCTTGAACAGGTGATGAAAGCACGATCCTATGTAAAGAGCAGTCTTAAACTGAAATAAGGAGTTGACTATGAAAACAAAAATGATATGTGTGTTATGGATAAGTTTATGCTCGGCCCTTTTTCTCCAGGCAGATCCCCTTCACGACATCCTCTCCGAGAACGGGTATCAAAGCATTAAAATACAGGAAACAGAAAAAAGAGTAACTGTCTCCTGTGAACTTCCCGACTCCTCTCATGAAGGCAGCATTCATGCGGGAATTGTGTTTGCCTTGGCGAGCGCGGCGCTTGAGTATCATGATTCGGAGAGCATCAGTCTTGTCACCCTCGTTGAGAGCATTCCTGTTATCACGTTTGATGTGAAAACACCGGTAATCCTGGATCTTTTGAACAATACCATTACTGGTGAGACCTTCCTGAAAAAACTTACCGTGCGGCTGCCCGAAGATGCGTATGGTAAACAGAATGCTTCCTATACAAAAGTTTTTTCAGAAACCTTCGATGCCGATTCAACATGGTTTGTCGACAACGCCTCGTTTTTCATTAAAAATGGCAAATACTGTGTCTATCCCCGGGACATGGACCGCTATTCATTCAATAAAGATATT
This sequence comes from Spirochaetales bacterium, assembly GCA_016934975.1. Lineage (GTDB taxonomy): Bacteria > Spirochaetota > Spirochaetia > SZUA-6 > JAFGRV01 > JAFGRV01. The sequence continues at coordinate 15,587 of JAFGRV010000378.1, forward strand.
ACCCTGGAAAACGGGAAGATCGAAGTTGATGCAAAATGGACTGGCGGACTTGACGGCTTCGGGTATGGCATTCTTTTCGGAAGAGCTGATTCAAACCACTACTATTATTGCCTTTTGGCAGGATCCGGCTATTATGTTCTCGGGTATATCGACGGCAAAACGAGCAATAAACTAAAAAACTGGACACAATCCGCTCTTATTAAGCCACGTGGAGAGAATCATCTGAGCGTCATTATCCACGACGGAACAATTACTCTTCTTGTGAACAAAGAGCAGTTGTTTCAAATAACGGACAATCATTTTAAAGGCGGAACCTGCGGCGTGTATGTTTCAAAAGATGTTCAGGTGGAATTTGATAACTTTACCGTGTACCGGGAATAACAGCTCATTGATCGCTCACGTTTCGCGCAATCCTGCAACCTCACTTTGCATCCAAAGGGTTAACAACGCTGGCGACACAACCACATCTTCCTTCCCTGGCATAAGCTTCATAAAATCTTTCACATGATACGTAAGCAGTTTTTCCACATTCATTTTTATCGCAACACGGGCGATAATTGCATTAAAGATGATTTACCAAAGATAATTCACCCTGCCTACAGACCAACTTCCCCCAACAGTCTTCCGGTCTGACCCACAAGGTATAGGGGCAACGATACTAACCTGAATGCCACACTCTTTTTCCCGGGCAAACTGGTCGTTCCCTCATATAGAGATGGCATCCCGGTATTAAACCGGAGTCCAAGGTCAGATGGTTTTTCGCTGAAAAACAATTGCAGGCTTTTTAGTCGCCCTGTTTTTCCCGCTTTTACTTCCACCGGTATAATTTTGTTTTTATAGGTGATGAGATAATCAATCTCTGCAGAAGAGTTTTTCTTTTCCCGCATCCAATAATAGAGTTCCGGTTTTTGGTACCACTCTTTTACATAAAGAAGGTGTTGTCCTACAAACTGTTCACACAATGCACCGTTATTGATAGTGATTACATCATCAGTCTGGTTAATTGCCAGGATGTCCAATCCACTTAGTTTGGAAAGGAGCCCTGTATCAAGAAAGATTATTTTAAAGGCTTTTTCATTTTTTTCTGCGCCAAGAGGCAAGCCATTGCCTGAGGAATGGAATATTGTTGTGATGACCCTGGCATTATTAAGGAGAAAGAGTGCTGATTTTAAATCCTTTGACCGTTCATGTGGATCTATAGTGGAATACTTAAATTTTCTTCCAATAACAGATGGTATTTTTTGAAACAATTTTATAAGCCTGTGTCTGTCTGCTTTTGTACCGTATTTATTAAAATCATCCTGAAAAGTTGTTATAATCGATTCTGTAACCATATCTACTGCACGGAATGATTTCTCAATAGCATATATTTTGACAGCCTCCGGCATGCCCCCGATGGCGAGAAATATAGAAAGCAAACCGAGTATTTTATTATGAGTACTTTCAGGAATAGTATCTGTGAGACTCAGTTCATTAAGAAAGGTATATGTTTTTTCTTCTCCTATACCTAACAGGAACTCTTCAAAAGAAAGAGGTCCGAGATACAGGTACTCAATTCCGGTTCCTGCGATTCGGTTTCTATTTTTGCCAAGAAGAAGGTGTAAAGGTTTTATCTCCCTGTTTAAGCCGGGAATTGATGGGGATAAAGCATGAAATAATTTTACCTAAAAAATTCATACTTTTCATGTGTTCCTATGCTCTCATTAAAAAGTATATGCCGCCTTAGGTTACCCGTGGAAGTTGGTGAATAACATTAAAATGTTTATCTTGTGAATACAAAAGTAAATTATGTTGAACTGCCAGGGCAGCAATCCAGAGGTCATTTGTTGGAATTGGAGTACCTTGTGTTCTGAGTTGTTTGAATAGATATGCGTAGTGAAAACTCGTCTCTTCATCAGGAATAAGAATCTGTATTCTCGGTCTGTTTAAGAATTGAGATAAAACTTTTTCATTCTCTTTTCCGTAGGTCCCGCACATAAATCCGGCCCTTAATTCAGCTATTGTGATAAGAGATATATATATTTTTTCAGCAAGTCGGAAATTTTCTACAACATCATTATTATTTTCACAGAAATAGCAATAAATATTTGTATCTATGAGCATCTGCATGTGATCATTTCCATAGTTCAGGATCTATCTTGTCCATCTCTTCGATAGCTTTATCAAATTCTGCATCCTTTTTCCATGATCCTGCCAGATCATCTAAATCATTGTAATATACTTTCTCCCCGGAAAGTCCAAGGCCGCGGCTTATACACTCGATAACTACCTGATTCAAGCTTTTATGTTCTTTTTTTGCTTTATTTCTTAGAGAAAGATTTAGTTTATCGGGAATTCCTCTAATTGTATATTGTACAGTGTGTATGTCTTTCATGTATACAATGTATTCTTTTTTTGCAGGCATGTCAAGCTAAATACCATCCCTCATCGGGAGAGAATACCCCAGATCATGGATGACTTTTAAAAACTCCTTCTTCGATTCTTCGGGTACGACAATTGTCTGTTCATTTGCGATCATACAGGAGGATTTTAAGCGGCTGCTATGAACGATAAGTTGCGCAAGGGCGGGAGATTCCGCATTAATAATCCAGGCCTTTCCCGCCAGAGAGAGGGCCGTTTGCTTTGCTCCTATCTCGGTGAGGAAAAGCATGACATTCTCAGGTAATGGTTCTCCGCTTTTTGCCGTAAGAAAATCAATAAAGAGCGGCAGCGAGGATCCCTGCCCGAGGGCCTCGGAAATCCCCGGTCCTGTCAGTTCCCACACATTATCCGATTTCCGCCGGGTAAAGCGTTCCAGGAAATAAATATCCCCGGGATTCAATTGATTTATGGCGATAATTTCAAGGTTAGCAAGTATTTGTAAATCCCTCACTTTTTTTAAGGGTGTCGGTGTATACGTGTCGGTAAGATCCAGGCAATATGCCCCGAGATTATTTATTTTAATATATAAAAGGCCGTCGTAGGTGCTTAAATAGGTGAGGCGTTCACTTCCCCAGATATGGAGATAATCCGGCCTGCTCCCAACCGGATTAATATAAGCGATATCCAATAACCCGAGGGTTGCCATGTATTCGAAAAAGAAAACAAAAGCATACCTCGTTTCCAGAATATTCCATCCATCAACCTCGGAATATCCCATATGACCAAGAAGCGGATCCGTAATATAAAGGGTTTCCGGTTGTGTTGTAATATAGAACGTGAATCCCTTGGCGAGCATAAATGTGAGGAGATCGTCAACGGAAATCCATTCATTTATCGGGCACCCGGAGAGGGCGTTCACGCAGACTTCCCGGCGTTCAGTGACATCTGTAAGAAATTTTTGACCTTTACCCTGCTGCCCTTTTATTGATTCGATCCTTGAAAGTTCATCGTAACTGTCAAGTTCAAGCCATTCACCCCACATCTGCTTTATACTTTCAAAAAAAGGCATGTCTTTTAGTTTTTTTCCTTTTTCTGTCAATGTTAGTGTAGAGTCTTCGATACAAATATAGTTTAGTCTCGATAATATCGTATACCAGCCGCCGGATTTGATGGAACTCATTTTTTTATATTCTTTTTGAGACTTCTTCAGACTCTGGTAATAATCACCCCCGTAAAAAAGATTGTTGAGAATTTGTTCTCCCGATTTGGAGAGTTTTCCCGTTGAACTCTGTACATGTATCTTTGAAAGGGAGAGTGTGTGAAGGATTGATGGGAGCTCGTGCATGACCGCGAATTCCGTGTTTAATGAGATAATTTTTCTTATCTTAACTTTACTTTCCTGTGTTGTGACATTGTCCGTATATTCTTTATATAAAGGAAGCTCGTAGGTGATCTTCACTTTTGTGATTTCCGGTGGAGATACAAATTGTGAAAGAATATCTTTTAGTTCGGAGGGGATCTGTAATTTCATGATAAAAAGACATAGTTTCGAGGGATGAGTAATTTTTTTCCCCGGTGAGGTTTTCCCCCAGTCCGGGTTACTCCCGTATTTGGCCTTGAATTGTGTTTGAGGAAAAAGACCGATAGGTGAATAGAGGGTTTCTGCAACAGCGCTCTGTTGAATACTATCCAGTTCTTTCCATAATTGTATTACCTTTTCAGGTGTTGTTAATTGTTTCCGGAGGAAATCGCCTGCTTCTTCTTTTGATGAAAATATTTCCCGAGTGAGGAGATCTGCGAGATGCTGAAGTTCGGAAAGACCATACCCGGAAAGAAGAAATTCTATTGAATTTAATGTAGTAATCGCCGGTTTTATGTGTGAATCTCCTTTGCTACGCATCAATATGTACGTTATTATCTTTTACCTTTTTTTCGTGGATAAGATGAATAATAAGCAAGAAAATAACACCGAAGGTAATAGACAAATCGGCAACATTCAATATTCCGGTACGAATATTCCCGATACCAAAGTTGAGGAAATCCGTGACAAAACCATTATGAGCAAGACGGTCATAAATATTACTTATACCTCCGCCCAGGATACAGGATATACTCACGATATGTAAGAGAGTCAGATTTTTTCCTATAATAAGATAAATCAACAACCCCGTTACCATGATAACCGGAAAAATAATAAGTACAATTGTCTTGAAGGGCTGCGGAATCCCGGAACCGAGACCTAAAAAGCCTCCGTCATTTTCCGCGTATTGTAAAATAAAAAATGTATGGATAACATTTATTCTCCCGTGATTTTTGATATTCTCCCGTGCTAAATATTTCGTACCCTGGTCGAGTGCGATATTAATCATGACTGTTAAGACGACAAGGACAATTACCATTATACGTTTCTTCATTTACAATAACTCCTGCCTGGAATAATTTATATTCCGTTCTAAATTCATTACGCAGGCTACGCCCGCAACCCAAATAAGTATTCTATTACGAAGCTGCAAATATGAAAACTTTTGATTTCCTGCGAACCTGCGTTTCGCAATTATTCCGGATATTCTTGTAAAAAACAAGAATATCCGGAATAATTGCATAGAGTCTCATTACATACGATTAATGCAATACACGGGCTCTCTGTTTTCTATTGTCATACTTAGTTCTTCATTGTTTTTAAGTATCTCATCTGCAAATACATGGTAATGTAGTGAAGCAATACTATACCAATTTATATAATAAATAGCAATAGGAATTGCGGCTCTTCACGCTGAAAAGCCTTGTTCGGGGGCGGCGGGATATACTCAATTGCTCCTAAACATCAGTCTCCGAAATGATCCGGTAATCATAACCCTGCTCACAGAGAAAACGCTGCCGTTTAAAAGCAAATTGCTGTTCCGTTGTATTTTGTGTGACTAAAGAATAAAAAAAGGCCTGGTTATTTCCTTCTTTCGGCCTGAGAATCCTCCCGAGACGCTGTGCTTCCTCCTGCCGGGAACCGAAGGTCCCTGATATCTGAATCGCCACGGAAGCATCCGGGAGATCGATGGCAAAATTGGCGATCTTTGAGACAGCGATGACAGAAAGCTCATTTTCTTTAAAGCGTCTGTAGATTTCTTCCCGCTGGGAGTGATGGGTCTTTCCGGTGAGAAGCGGAATGTTCAGAGGACCTGCTATTTCCATAAGCTGGTCCAGGTAAAGGCCGATGATGAGTATCTGATCCTGACTGTGCTTTTTTATCAGTTTTTTTACCATGTTTAATTTGTGGCTGTTCCCGGAAGCAATGCGGAATTTTTTTCGCTTATCTGCCGTAGCATAGAGTTCCTGTTGATCCTCTTCCAAAGGGAGGCGTATCTCCGTGCATAAGGCTTTCGCGATCCAGCCCTGCTTTTCAAGATCCTTCCAGGGGAGATCATATTTTTTGGGACCTACCAAAGCAAAGACCTCATCTTCCCGTCCATCCTCACGAACCAGGGTTGCCGTGAGTCCGAGGCGTCTTTTTGTCTGAAGATCTGCCGTAATTTGAAAAACCGGTGCAGGCAGAAGATGTACCTCATCGTAAATAATAAGCCCCCAATTCCTCATTTTAAAAAGCTCAAGATGCTGATGTATCATGTTTCTTCTATCTTTATAAGAGAGTATCTGGTAACTGGAAATGGTGACGGGTAATATTTTTTTATTTGTCCCTGAATATTCCCCGACCTGATCTTCGGTTAATGTCGTTTTATCAAGGATTTCCTTTCGCCATTGTTTTAAGGATGTCCTGCAGGAAGAGAGAATAAGGGTGCATGCCTGAACTTTATGCATACAGGATATCCCGACAATTGTCTTACCTGCGCCGCAGGGCAGGACAACGACACCGGAACCCCCATGAACCGCGCCCCCTTTGTAAAATGCCGCGGCTGCTTCTTCCTGATAGGAACGCAAAAGAAAAGGTTTCCCCTTCTGTGTCACGGTTTTAAGAGAAAAACTTAATGATTCCCCTTTGCCGTAACCCGCAAGATCATGAACCGGGTATCCTCTTTTTATACAAAGTTGTTTGATTTTCCCCCTGTACTCATGAGGGAGTTTATAATCGAGATCCGATATTTTTTTTCCGATGAATTCGGCTATTTCAGGAGCGTTTGTCAGTTTTTTAGCGGTAAATTCATCGGAAAATGAGAGAAAGAGATTTTTATCTTTACCAAAAATCCTTACTTTTCCAAAACGGGCTGCATTTTCTCTTATTGTATTCACAACTTCTTTGGGAATTCCGAATTTGGAATAGAGAGCAAGAGCCTGAATCATTTCGTCAATTGTGACCCCCGATGAATAGGCATTCCAGATGGAGAGGGGGGTCATTCTGTAAGTATGGATTTTATCCGGGGATTTGATAAGCTCCGCAAACCTGTTAATGGTATTTCTCGCTTCCGGATAAAGGGGATTGTCAATTTCTAAAAGCAGAGTGCAATCACTCTGTACGATGCAAGGGTTTCCCGGTTTATTTTCTACCATGTAGCCTCTTGCGAAAATTCAATAGTATTTGTGGTATTTTTGCAAGAGGCTGCATGAGTTTTTTTATCGCGTTACAAAGTAACGACTTAATAAGGAAATAAAAAAACTCCACATTTGTTAGGGTTTGTTCTTATTTGGATTAAAAAAAGATCCCGCTCCCGATAAAAATATTTATTATTTGTTTTGTTTCTTCTTCAATGTAAATCTGATATTCCGGTCGCAGTGAGATTGAGAAAGCGTTATTAAAAATAATACTTATATCAATACCGCCTATGATTATCGGATTATATGCCGTGGATATTTCATCTTCAAAAAAATGAAAACTTATGTAATATCTTCCACCTGCATAGAGAGCAGGGCTGATACTCACTGTTTTTGAGACGGGTATAACAAATTGGTACCCCGTGTAGAGTCCACCGGTAAGTATGGTAAGTTCACCGAAACTTTCCTGATATTGTTCCTGGGGTTCCATCATATAAAATGTAAAGGTTATCCCGAGCATAAGACCGGGGAGGGCCTTCTGAGAAGAAAAAAGGTGATTGAGCAGATAGGTTCTGTATTCCAGACCCCCACCGATGCCGAAGGGATAGATATTGCGTTCAATTTCGTTATTCTCTTTAATCCGCTCGTCTATAAAGGGGATAAATACGCAAAGAGATTGACCAAAAAAATGATACTTAGGGGTACTTTCCGTATCATCCTCTTCTTCCTGGTCCGATAACCCGGCGGTTTTATCCGGATAGGTTGATACTATCCCGGATTCTTCCGCATATAAGGCGAAAAGAGTAAAACTTATAAGTAGAATAATTAAGGATAATTGTTTGTATTTCATAGTTCCCTATTATGGTTCAATTCCCCATACCCTGGTGCTATTATTATAGATGGTAATATGATCCCACTCGGCATACCCGGTTTTTGTGGGATCAAAGGAATAATCTCCTTCCTGAATATAGTTGCTCCAGTCCAACTTATTAAAACGGAGTTGCATTTCCCCGGTATTGCCTCCCGCGGCAAGGTCACCTGCTCCGGCTGTAAATCCTATTTCCAGGTAGCCTGCAAAGAATTGGCCGTTAACATTCCCGCTCCCGATAACTGCATAGTCAGCATGGAATTCCTCACCGGCAGTACCTTCTTTGGAATAATAATACCGGATAGTCAGATTACTTAATGTCACTGCTGAACTTCCGTTATTAAAAATATTCAAATTGAACTTTATCTGGTTTGTATCCGAAGTCGTGTTGCCGCATACGTAGTGGATTGATAGACTTGTGCCAGGTGTCGGCTCGGGTGTCGTATCAGGCGTCGGTTCAGGCGTCGGTTCAGGTGTCGATTCAGGTGCCGGTTCAGTTCCCCATACCAGGGTGCCGAGGTGGTAAAGCGTTACCCGATCCCAATCCGTATAAGCGGTCAAAGACGGTTCATAGGAATAATCATCAACCTCATTATAATCTGTCCAGTCAATTTTATTAAATCTTAACTCTAAAGTTTGGGTGCTTCCCGCTAAAAGAGTTCCCGCGCTCCCTGTGAATCCTATTTCCATATATCTGTATATTGATGAAGCATCCTCCCGGAAATTAATCATTACGTTTGCTGCGGAAGCAGGTGTACTATGATCGATGAAACTTTCTTCTTCGGATGCTCCTTCTTTTGTATAATAATACCGGAGAGTAAGTTCGCTTAATGGATAATTATTGGCACTGGTATTCCTGATTGTCATATGTGGCTTAATATGGTTATTAAAAGCAAGAGCTTCACCGCATTTGTATTGAACGAGTACTCCATTGGTTGTTATGCCCGTGGGTCCTTGAGTAGGCTCGGGAGTAATTCCTCCCGGAGTAGGAATCGGGGTAGGACCTGACGGATTGTTCGCAAATGCGATATAATCAATATAGACAGGATTCTGTGTTCCATTAAAATTGTTTTTAAGGTTGATGTAACCACAAAGGTTTGTCCCTGCATTAAATGCTTCGATCGGTACTTCCACTATACGCCAGGTATCCGGTGCTATACTGCCATTTTCAACATAGAAATCCACGTGAGCGATATCTCCTATTTGGGTATTGGATTCATCTCCAATATATATATCTATGATTTGTCCCCCGCTCGATCCGCCATGTATATAAAAGTCTAAATGAGTATAAGCACTCATATCGACACTCTCTCCGGTTTTATTCAAGCTGAGCACGCAATAAGGTGAACTCATAGTGAATTCTATGGAAGCATTCCCCTCGTACGTTGGTGAAGATGCACTATAGTTTGGTGTGCATATATATGAATCGTCGACCCAATCATTAAGGGTGTCATCATAAATAATGTGCTTTTCCCCGGGAATGAGTGTTGTGAGCGGTGTGGGTTCCGGGGTCGGACCAACTATTTCGATGATAGTAACAGTTACCGATCCGGTATCGGTCCCGCCATTACCGTCACTCACGGTGTATGAAAAAGAATCCGTACCAAAATAACCGGCATTCGGTGTGTAATCAATCCTCCCGGCGCTAATCACCGCATTTCCGTGACTCGCGGCCCCGACACTCGCGATAGTTAAGGAATCGCCGTCGATATCCGTATCATTGATGAGGACATCTATGGTTGTCCCGCTATCCTCATTTGTCGTTGCGGAATCGTCGATTGCAACGGGATTGTCGTTTACTGCATTGACCGTTATGGTAACGGCAGCATTATCAGTACCGCCATGTCCGTCGGATACCGTATATGTGAAGGTGTCCGGACCATTATAATTTGCAGCCGGAGTATATCGTATCTGACCCATGGTGCTCACAGCTGTTCCATGGGATGCCGTACCGACACCGGCGATGGTTAATGTATCACCGTCTATATCCGTATCATTGTTGAGGACATCCACATATGTTTGTGAATCTTCATTTACTGTCCCGGAATCATCAAAAGCAACGGGGTTATCGTTTACACCGTTAATGGTGACGGTTACCGTTGCCGTGTCTGTTCCGCCATTACCGTCGCTTACGGAGTATGAAAAAGTGTCCGTTCCGTTATAATTTGTATCCGGAGTATATTGTATTTGACCCATGGTAATGACTGTTGCTCCATGGGATGCCGAACCGACACTCGCGATATTTAAGGAATCGCCATCCGCATCGGTATCATTATTTAGAACATTAATGGTAACCGGGGATTCCTCGTTTGTAGCGGCGGAATCATTAACGGCGACCGGATCATCATTCACTCCGTTTACCGTAACAGTGACTGTCGCGGTATCCGAACCGCCATGTCCGTCGCTTACTGTATAGGAAAAAGTATCCGTACCATAAAAGTTTGTATCCGGTGTATACCGTATCTGGCCTGAGATGATGGCAGTAATTCCGTTCGAGGCAGTACCGGCGTTTGAAATCGTCAAGGTATCACCGTCTACATCCGTGTCATTTGCCAGGACGTTTATCAACACTTGTGTTTCTTCATTTGTCGTGGCGGAATCATTAAAAGCGACTGGGTTGTCGTTTATTCCGGTTATTGTTATTGTGACTGTTGCAATATCTGTTCCGCCATTTCCGTCGCTTGCCGTATACATAAAACTATCTGTACCGGAGAAGTTGGCATTCGGTGTGTACCGTATTTGCCCTGAGATAATTGCGGTCGTTCCGTTCGATGCAGTTCCTGCATTTGCAATACTTAATGTGTCTCCATCGACATCCGTATCATTGCTTAAGACATCGATATCTACCTGAGAATCTTCATTTGTCGCTGCGGAATCGTTTGTTGCTGCGGGATTATCATTCACACCGTTTACAGTCACGGTAACCGTCGCTGTATCCGAGCCGCCGTTCCCGTCGCTGACGGTGTATGAGAAGGAATCGATCCCGAAGAAATTAGTCGTCGGTGTATACCGGATCTGACCCATGGTAATGACTGTCGCCCCGTGAGCCGCACTTCCCACACTGGCGATAGTTAAGGTGTCGTTGTCCGGGTCCGAGTCATTGCTCAGGACATTTATATAAACTAAAGTTTCCTCATTTGTTGTTGTGGAATCATTTACTCCTATGGGATTGTCGTTAATTCCGGTTATTGTAATGGTAACGGTCGCGATATCGGTCCCGCCGTTTCCGTCACTTGTCGTGTACATATAGCTGTCGGTTCCGAAATAGTTGGCATCCGGGGTGTATCGTATCTGCCCCGCGATGATTTCCGTTGTTCCGTGCCCTGCCGAACCGACACTCGCGATGCTTAAAGCATCTCCATCCGCGTCCGAATCATTTGCAAGGACGTCAGTTGTGACAGCCGTATCTTCATTTGTTGTGTCAGAATCATTAACGGCAACAGGGTCG
>JAFGRV010000379.1 GCA_016934975.1 Spirochaetales bacterium
TGTATCGCCGGTCACATTCACCCACTCACCGAATCCGCTCTCAAAATCGGCAGAGGTAAGAACAACTCCAGGCTCTGTTGTCGGCTCAGGTGTCGGTTCAACTGTTGGTTCAACTGTCGGTATTGGTGTGGGATCAGGTGTCGGTTCGTCTGTTGGGATCGGTGTGGGATCAGGTGTCGGTTCATCTGTCGGGATCGGTGTGGGATCAGGTGTCGGTTCATCTGTTGGGATCGGTGTGGGATCAGGTGTCGGTTCCAAGGTTGGTTCGAGAGTCGGTATTGGAGTTGAACCGTCTGGTTCAATTCCCCATACTAATATACCGCCGACATATAATGTTATTTTATCCCAATCAGTATAACTTAAAAGACTGACATTATATGAATAGTCATCTGTTTCATCATAATTCGACCAATCAACTTTATTGAATCGTATCATGATCTCACCGGTATCTGTTCCGGGAGCGAGACTACCTGCTTCTGATGTAAAACCCATTTCAAGATAGCCGTCAAAAAAGGTGCCTGTAATATAATTTCCATTAATTGCAGCAAAATCTAATACATATTCTTCATCCGCTGTCCCTTCTTTTGAATAATAATAACGGAAAGTGACATCAGAGAGGGTTACGGTCGTTGCTCCTGTATTAGCTATTTTGACATGAGGTTTTATGTGCATATCATCACTAATAAGATCCCCTGCTTTGTACTGAATTTTTAATGCCTGGACTCCGGGCTCCGATGTCGGATCCGGTGTTGTAACAAGGGTAGGTTCGAGAGTTGGTTCAAGGGTAGATTCCGGAGTTGCTCCGCCTTCTCTGGGCGATTCATCCGGCCCCATTCCCGATGGAGTAAAATTATTATCCGTTGTAAGGATAATCTTATCGACAGCAGCGCCATCCTCTCTCATCCAGAGTTTAAATGTATGATACCCGCTGAGTATATTATAATTCTGACCACTTCTCGTCCATGTAAAGGTTGATGAAGTGCCGTAATGCCATTCGTATTTTGAACCGCTGTCTATACTTGTTCCGCAGGAATCATCGGATGCAGATGTTCCACGACGACAGACCCATACATACCAGACGGCATTATTTGATGTGAGGTTGATGTCATATTCCATGACAGGTGCATCAAGAGAATTTGCCGAATTGATACCCGAGTTTGGTGAAGCTAACATATATGTACCGCTGCTTGCCCCTGCATCAGTCTGTCCTGTCCATGAAATACCGGAATAAGATCCGATGCCATCAGCCTTCGTCGAATAACTTTCAGCTTCCATGACAATCATTCCGGCTGTTTCAAGAAAAGCACCGGTACCCGCTTCCGGTGTCGGATCTTCTGCGGGTTCAATAATGGGTTCCTCTGTAGCCTGACCACCAGGCTCAAGACCCCATACTAAAGAACTATTCCGATAAAGTGTGATTGTATCAGAATCTGTAAAAGAAACAATATCTCCTTTATAAGAATAGTCATCAGTCTCATTATAATTTGACCAATCGATTTTGTTAATCCGGATCTCTATATTACCAGTCTCATTCCCAGGTAATATATAACCGGCAGATTGCAAAAAACCCACTTCCACATATCCGTCATAAAACGTACCAGTGACATTACCACCGCCGATAGCTGCCCAATCAACATTAAACATTTGATCAGCTGTCGTGTCTTCTGTGTAATAATATCTTATAGTGAGAACACTCAGAGATATTTCACCGGAAGTTGTATTGATAATATTAAAATGGGATTTAATGTGGTTATCCAAGGGTACACCAGGATCACCACATTTGTATTGCACTTTTTGAGCAAATGCTGTTAAAGAAACAATACATAGCAGGATTACTATAAAAGAAAACTTTATCCTTTTCATTTTTGCCTCCAACCTTTTTTTGGTTTTATTAAGTTCTGTATTTTTAAGCTTCACTAATTTTTTTTTAATTATTCTTTATATAATATTCAAAACATGTAAAAATAATTATCTTCCCTTCTCTATAACTACCTCCTTCGCTTATATTCTATTACTATTAAAACGAGTATAACTATGAATTCAAGAATCTAAAATAATCTTCTTTTTAAAGAAAATATCTCTTTGTTTTTGTCCGGTAATTTAGATTATCCTATATCCCCACCTATTACACAATCATCTTAAACCGGCGCTCTCTATAATGTAACGCAGTTATTAGACAATTTTATCAGGATTGCAGGACAACCTCAATTTTAATTTTAAAACATAAATTTGTCCCATTTGAAATTTATGCATTATCCACACTTTCTCAAAAATATCATGGTTTCTATATTTCCGCAATCAGTCTTTTGCTGATATTTACCTCTCGAAATATCCTATGCCGACCACTGTGAAATATCCTATATCAAAAGATGATAATCCTCGGGGAGTCAAGCTTTTTTTTAAAAAAAATCTATTAAATTTGGTATAGTGTTTTGATCACTATATTTTAAATCAATTCTGAGATATTACCAGTTATCTATTATTAAATAAAATCGTCAAAACACGTAAGCTTTGACCATATTTTTAGTAAACGACCACCTGCAGAGCAGGTGGTTTCCTTTTGATAATGAATATGAGAATTTTACAAACCAATTATAGATAAAAAATCTATCGGTCAAAGCACTAGATCGCTGCAAGGTATCGATTATGTATAGTTTTTATCTCTTTTTATATAATTGGGGTTCATGGACAATCTGAAGTGCTTACTCATCTATAATAATATGATTTTCAATCGATTCCACATCTCTTTCAGAAACAGCGATGTGAGCCACGGATTTCCCTTCCAGGAGTGTTGAAAGAGGATTCCCACTCACTAATGGGTGCCACCAGGGAAGCATTTTCCCCTCTTCAATAAGACGGTATGTACAGGAATCAGGGAGCCAGTGAAATTTTTTTACATTATCCGGGGTTAATTCCATACAATCAGGATTAAGCTCATGTCTGTTTTCATAGTGAGTGCATCTACAGGATGCAATCTCTAAATAAGTACATGCAACATAGGTAGTATAAATTTTTTCTGTTTTGTCATCCTGAATTTTATGAAGACAGCACTTTCCACAATGATCACAGAGAGCTTCCCATTCTTCTTTTGTAAATTGATCAAGCTTTTTATTTCTCCAGAAATTCTCTTTTAATCCCATTTGTATACTCAGCTGTTCAAAATTTGTTATTTCCTGTTTTTTAAACTCCTAATCAACAGGTTTTTTCCGATAGATACACTTTCAGCTTTGCTTCATTGCTTCTGATATAAAGAAATGGAAAACCATTACTTTCGAAAATACCGAAAAACCAAATAGTTTTCAGTATCGTAAATGTTCATAATGAGACCTTCCTATTAAAAGGAACAAGAAAAGATTATAAAGGATATCTACAAGAACCTCATTAAAAAAAATATAACTTTCATTTGCCATGATGTCAATATACTTAGATCCCCATGAAATCGTTACTTTTCTGCATAATTTGTCTCATCCGGATCAAAACCGTCTATTTATATCATGAAAATCCCACTCATATCTCATGCCTTTTTTCGGTAAAAAAAAGCCCGGGAACGTGAACCCGGGCTTCACTAAAAGGAGTAAAAGAAAATCAACTTCCCTCACTGCCACCGGAAAAACCGATCTTTTTTTTATTTACCGGTTCAGCAATCAAAACCCGGTATTAAGCTGACATAATACTGAGCGATCAATAATGCATCGATTATATCGACAGATCCATTGCAGTTCGTATCAGCGACAGACACATTAAAATCTGTTGGATTTAAATCGACATAATACTGGGCGACTAATAGCCCATCCACGATATCGACGATACCATCGCCATTAACATCTCCCGTATTTCCTCCCGGAACCTGAGTTGTGACAGGTGTAGGAGCAACAGTAGGGGCCGATGTCGGCGGAGTAGTAGGTACAGGGGTTGATGGAACAGGGGTTGTGTTGATTACCTCTTCACAGATACCGATCATAGTCCAGACCTGATTATCCTCCGAATATTCCTCCGGGTTCTGCCCGGTTGTATACCAATTGTTCTGATAGACAAGATCATTCAGTTTTACCCGTGTTCCGGATTGGTCATAAATTGTACTTGCATTCCATTCCGGAATATTCGCACAACTTCCTGCACTTGGCGGGGGATCTGTTGGGTCCGGTGCTGCCGGTGGTGTGACTGAAGCGCCTGAAAAAACAGAACAGACACCAGCCTTTGAACGCAATCCGTTCGCGCCATTCACAATCCGGTCTCCCCAGCTGGTTAAGCTGTTTACATTCCAGTTGTTTACCATATCAAGGTATTCAACACCACCGCTGTTTCCGCACCATGACCAGCCAATATAACCGACATTATGCTCAACAGACCGGAACATAATCGCGTCTTCATCGGGGTCACCATCAGAATGATCATGGCCGAATTCACCGATCACCAAAGGCAGGCCCTGATCTTTGATGGCGGTGATATAATTATTAATGGTATTGTCTTTTTCAAAAACACCATACATGTGGATTGATAAAATCGTATTTCCCGTTGTATCCGTATTATAAATAGACTGGGCATTGTCACGCATTATAAATTCCCAGTCCTGGCCCCAGTTGGGAGCATCAACGACAAGGGTGTGATCAAATCCGGCGCTTCTCATTGACTGAATCGCGCTTCGTGTCGCCTGCACCCAATCCCGGGCATTCGTATTTCCATAGGGTTCATTACCGATATTTATCAGGACATAATCTTCATATCCGGTGAGAACGCTCTGAAGATCTCTCCAATAGGCGACAGCTGTGGACAGGGAAACGGAACCGCTTTTTTCACCATACCCTGTCGTATCATGGCATTCCAGCATGGCGATCACCTGATTCTGAATACAGAGATCTATAACATTCCGCACATCCGCAGGTTCATTTCTCCCCCAATCCTCCGCATGATCGCCGCTGCTCAATACGATGCGGATAACATTCGCCCCGACACTCTTGATATCCGCAATAGCACTTGTCTTATCTTCATACCACGTATGAGCATGGCTGACACCACGCATAACAAACTCATTGTTATTGGCATCATAAAGCCGGCCGTTATTCACATGAAAACCGACTTCGGCATACGCCCCTGCCTGAAGAAAGACAAGGAAAAGTGCACAGGTACATACATATGACAATACCTTATTTTTCATAAAAACCTCCGTCATCACTTTATATTTTCTTTGTTTTTAACAACTAAACCGGTTTAGTTGTCGTATAAAAAAATTAATTCCTAAAAAACCAGGAATATACCGGTATAAATTTAATTAAAGGTATCATAGATCCTTAAAAAAAGCAAGTATTTTTACGGATAGAGAGTAATCGGATTTATGGGTATAGTATATTTTCCGGGTTGGGTCCCGTTTTCATCATTACCGCATTTGCATATGATACGAGGACAGATTGATGGTTCCCCCTTCAGAAAGAATTAATTATCTCTAAAATTTCCTTTATTTCTTCCGTTTTCCCGATATTTTTTCGACTTCCGGACATAGCACCAAGGTCTTTTCCAGCATATTATTATCAAAAAACCAATCATCTTTTCCGGTATAGTTCTTCATCAATACATTCGATCCCTGAATTCTCTCCTCATCATTTTCCGGGATTTTCCGACAATCTAAAAAATGGCCGGCGAATTAATCATTTGTCGTATCAAAAACTTCAAGTTCATACATGGAAAAGCCATATTGCATCCGTCTCTTTTTTAGGAATACTTTTAAATATCGTGCTGTTGCATAAACAGAGATCCTTTCTTTATTATAAACCGGGTTCCCTCCTCCCGTACCATGGGTTTTTCCGGATATACGCTCCCAGTTATCCATATCATCGGATATCAGTATATCATATTTAACAGCATACTGACTTTCCCATTTAATAACAACTTTATCAAAGTGCACTGACTTTTCAAAATCCACGATAATATACTGGTTATCTGCAAAACCCGATCCCCAGCGGGTATTATCGTCGCCATCCGTTGCATACGTCCCAAGAAGGTCACTGCCTTTGTAGTTTTCCACTGATGATACGATAGTTCTTTTTCCCAATGCCAGATTTAGAGGCGGAACATAAGGAGAAGGACCTGCCGGCCATTTCCCAAAATCAGGGGTCCAACCAAGATTTCTTTTATCAATTTCCTGCTTAAACCTCCAGCTGTCGAGATATCCCTTCTTTATCTGGATAAATACAAGCCATGAAATCTCATTTTTCTCACACATATATATATGTCCCGGGTTCACCTGTTCATCGGAAAAAGACGATGAAATGGGCAATTCCGTACAGATTGAATTTAAACCTGCTTCTTTCATTTTCCGCATGTTTTCTGAAGTTATCGATCCATAGCCGTGAAAAGCCACCGCAGCATTCGACCAGTCGACTTTCAGTTGTTTGATATCAGTGATAATGTTCCTTGTATCAGAGAGTCCTGCATAACTGAAAAGCAGGATCATCGTATCCGGTGCCAGTTTGCGGATCAGATGATACATCTCCTGCTCCATCGCAAGGGTTTCTTTATCATAAGGGGGTTTCCACTTTGTATATGGTTCATTGTAGATTTCATATATTACCCAGGGTTTATCTTTATACCGGGGAGCATAGGTATTCCAGAATAATCGTGCGAAATCGATGTCAAACATTCCATTATGATTACCACACCCGATGGTAATGACACAATACAAACCATCTTCACCGCACCATTGGACGATTGTATCCAGCTGTTCCACATACGAACCTGCCGGAACTCCCGAATCATGACGTTCTGCGTACACATGGAGGGCGTTCATTCCAAAGTCTTTTATCTCCCGTACAGATTCACGATCCGGGACTTCCCCCTTTTCGTCAAGAGACCAGTACACCCCACGCAGCATAGTACCATAACTGGTAAGAACCGTCCCATTACCAAGGCACGGCCGTCGGGGAGAATTTTCAGGATTTATAGTTTTGGTATGAGTACATGACATTATAAAAAGTGAAAAAAGTATCAAGTGTGAAATGATTTTTCTCATTTTGTGTCTCCTTTTCCGGTATTATCACTACATCATTGTACATTCTATTGATTGATAAACAGTAATCAATAATCCGTTCTACCAGGAAAATCTCATGTTGTTACAAGCCGCTCTCCGCATAATCAAACAAGGCATCGTGATAAAAAAAATCAACCACCATCTGTTATGAAGATAGTGGTTGATCGTAATGAACAATAATTCTTATTTAGTAACAGGGGTAATTGCTTTAGTCAGGATTATGCAATTACCTCATCAATCGATTTCATGTATCATGAGAACCGATCTCTACATCTCTTTATGGACGGACCATCTCCGATGTATCTATCAATTCCTGCGGACAGGGTACTTCCCTGTAAATCAGCGTAGGATTATCGGCAGCTTCAAACCAGTCAATAAACCAATCAAGACCCTCTGCCATCTCAGTCAAACCTCTCGCGCGGAAGAGTGATTCATTTTTGGATCTGAGACAATTTTTTATGGCTTCATGATCGTAATAGCCAACTTGCTGGTTACAAGCGGATAATAATCCTCCGTATTGAGCACCTAATTCGCTATTGGATATGCCCCATTGAGTTGAGCAGCCATTAAATGCTCCGACTCCGCCGCCGGGAATGAGAAGATCAAACTGACCGCCGCCGACATCATATCCGATGTTGATAGCCATAACAATCATTCTCTTTCCTTTAAGAGCTACTGCACCGGGAGTAGGATCATATTTGCCATTTCCGCTGAACTGCATTTCAAAACATTTACCACAGACATCACCGCTGCTGGTTGCGGCAAAACCATAAGACAGATCTTCGGCTACTGCATATGGTAAAAACTTATAGCACACATATGAGCTGCCGCCTTCACAGGAACTGACTGCTTCGACATCAGGATTCACTGTATAACCGTCAATATTACAGGTTATGAGTGGGTCCATTCCCGCCGGAACATTCGCTGTCCAGGAACAATGGGGTTTACAGCAATCCCAGAAACGGCTTGCATAACCGGCAGTTCCCGACCAGCTTACAGGGGGATATGGAGACGGTGTCGGTGCAGGTGTAAGGTTCGGATCGCATGCGCCGACCAGAGTCCAGACTGAATTCGGCGCTGAATTCTGCTCCGGATTCTCATTGAGTGAGTACCAGTTATTTTGATATAAATTGCCGTTATAAAACACTCTTGTACCGGCAGTTTCGTATGCCGAAGTGGAAGACCATACTTGTGCATCGGAACAATTTAAGCTTCCCGGGGCACCTGTAACAGATGGCGGATTTGTAGGAGCTGTTGTCGGTGGATTAGTCACCGTTGGTGGATTTGTAGGAGCCGTTGTCTGTGTGCCGCAATTGAGAGCACTGACAAGGTTAACATAGAATTGCGCTATTCGAAGTGCATCAACAATATCAATGGTACCATCATTATTCACATCTGCTACCGAGGAATCATAATTCGCCGGATTCAAATTGACATAAACCTGGGCAATAACGAGGGCGTCGACAATATCGACAACGCCACTTGAATTGACATCTCCGCATTCTGCCGAGAAACCCTGCCCTATGCAGAATACAAGCAGAATGAAAA
>JAFGRV010000380.1 GCA_016934975.1 Spirochaetales bacterium
ATTACCAAATAAACAATTTATTAAAGAACAATTCTTTCTTGAATTACCCTATACGGCTCGGGAAAACAAAGACAATGTGAACAAAGCGTTGATATTAAGTGAAATATTAAAAGAAGATTCGAAAATTGCCGTATTCTGGGCAGGAAGTATTCCCTATTATACGGATTTCTATTGTATCGATTTTCTCGGAAAATGTGATAAATATATTGCGAGACTGGATGCGGACATAAGCGGATCGGTAAGTTGGTATAATATGAAATCTGTTCCGGGACATAATAAATATGATCTAAATTATACAATAAAGCAATTAAAACCTGATTATGCTCAAAGCTGTAAATGGGGAAAGGAAGATTTGGGATATTACATGTTGAATCATTATGTAGAAATTGAAAAAAACAATTATACGTTTTTTATCAAGCCGGATGCATTGAAAAATAACCTATTCATATCCGTCAACAAAAAATAATACTTGATATGATTAAAATATTTACAATTATACGACAATCTTTATCATCTCAAAAACTAATAGATACAATTATAATTGCCGTATGTTCTTTTATCATTTTATTTATGGGAATACAATTATTATCAATGGAATACGGCCGGGATCAGGGAGTTTTCTCAACTGTTGCGGATATCCTCGCACACAATGGATCTTTATATAAGGACGCATGGGATTTAAAACCTCCGGGTATTTATTATGTTTATTATTTTGCGGAATGTATTTGGGGTGATACCATGCTTTCAATCAGATTACTTGAATTGCCCGCACTTCTTTCAATGCTTATTGCATTCATCATTTTATCCGGACGGTATATTAATGACTGGCGTCCCGGACTTATCGCCGCAACTTTTGTAATGATCACGACAATCGAAATTGGATTCTGGAATACGGCACAAACCGAGACTTTTGGAGGGATTTGTATAATCTGGGGACTGGTCGCTGCCGGTTCAGGTCAAAACGGTATATTCCGATTGATAACCTGGATATGCTTTATGATTGCAGGCTTGTTTTTTACATGGTCTGCCTTTTTTAAACCGACCTTTTGTTTCACATTCATTATTGGTATATTCTATTCTTACTTTATAATTTCAGAACCGAAAAAATTATCCGAATTCGCAATAAAAAAAATAAGCTTTATTGGTTCCGCGTACGTTATCGGGGCATTGATCATCATTGCAATCAACATGATTCCATTAATGATAAGCGGGAGTATACATTATGCAGTTGATATTTATATGAATTTTCTTCCGGAGTATATATCCTTAAGTTTTCAGGAATCCTCATTCCTGGATAATGTCATACTTTTTTTTGTACGGTGGCCCGGCATAATTAAATTTATTATCCTGCCCGGATTAGCTATCTTTTTATTCATTCCCGGCAAGAATCAAAAAGAGATTGAAGGCTTGATGTTATTCGCTGGTATAATACTCATCATATTATTGACCATCATCCTGCAGGGAAAATTCTTTGAATATCATTACAATGCTTTGATTTATATGACACTTTTAATTTCATTATGGGGGTATTGTAAATCACTTAAATACATAAAATTTAAATCACCGGTTATAATTTTCATTCTTCTTTTATATGCTTTCTATTTTCCCAGATATGAACTTGCAGCAATGAGTAAGAGAATCTCCGGTCTGTTACATCCTCAAAACCGCATAGAACTAAATGATAAATTATATTCCATTTATGATGTCAATATGGAGACAAATAGGTTTGTAGCTCATTGGATTAAATGTAATACAAAAGCCGAAGATGCCATATATATTTGGGGTTTTGAATCGATAATATATGATTTATCCGACAGGAAGCCGGCAAGTCGTTATATTTTCAATCTTGCTCAGAGAGTAAACTGGACGAATGATCCGGCCCGAAAGGAACTTATGCGCGAGTTGCAGCAAACAATGCCTGCAGTTATTGTGGTCGTTAAAAATGACCGGCATTTTCATATAACAGGAAATAATAAAGACAGCCTGGAGACTTTATTTGAATTTGCCGCCTTACATAATTTTATTGAGCAATATTACCGATATCATTTTACAAAAGAAGATCTTGATGTTTATCTATTAAAGGATCCGGTAATAGAATAATAAATTTTACCATCGAAATAAAAATAGAAAATTAAAAAAGAGGAGAAAATGCAATCGATCAATAAAAAAAATGAAAAATATAAATATGTAATTATCGGTTTACTATCGGCTTTCATACTGTTGAATTGTCTCATCTGCATAAGTCAGGCTTTATTTGCATCCCTTGATCATGATGAACTTCAACATTTACATATTGCATGGAACATGAATAATGGGAAGATCCTTTTCAAGGATTTCTTTGAGCATCACGGACCTGTATATAGCCTGATAAATGCATCCCTCTGGAAATTATTTCAGTTGACTCCGGGAATTAATGTAATCCTCATTTTTCGCATGGAAAGTCTATTCTATCTTTTTTTAACTCTCATATGCATATTTCTGATCGCAAAAAAAATATTTACATCAAACCTCTGGGGATTATTATCCGTAGCCATAATTTCTTCACTCGCTTTTTTTCAGGATAAAGGGACGGAGATCAGGCCTGATGTTCTTCAAAATCTTTTTATGGTTGCGGCAGTTTATTTTGTTCTCGTTGCCATCGATTCAAAAAAATGGTACCACATCTGTCTTTCCGGCTTAGCAATGGGGTTGATGTTCTTGTGTAACACAAAAGCAGGAATAGCCATTTTTGCTGTTTTTATATTTCTGATAATAAATCATTTTTATAGCAGAAAAAGTTTTAAGACAACCTTTCAGGATTTTATATTATTTTCAATTCCCATTATCTTTTTATTATTAATCTTTTGTATTTATTTTCTTATTAACAATACACTCAATGAATTCCTGTATTATGTATTTCGTTTTCCATTTATGCTCATTAACGGTAACAGTACTCAACTCCCGGTTCAATATTTAAAATTTTTTATAAAGAATCAACCCATCTTTTTGGTTCTTTCAGGAACCGGCCTATTTTTACTTATTAAAAATTTTGTGATAAGGAGAAATCAACCCAAAGATGATCAACCTTTATTCTTCCTGCTTATCTTTACAATAATTGTTACATCCACCTGCCTGTTACCGCTTTACAAACAGCATTATTTATCTTTTCTACCGTTCCTTGCCCTATCCGCTGTTTTCTGTATTAAAGAAATCTCTATTTTTCTCAATAGAAAATTTCATGATTCCAAAAGACTTCATGCGATTGAAATCATCCTGATTTTCCTCATCTTTTCAGGTCTTACAATATATCCCGTGAACAATATGCTCTTAACTCATGATGAATTTAAATTCACGAAACAAAAAAAATTCACCCAATATATTATAGATACCATTGATCGGCAGCAGGAGATCCAAATTATTTGGACTGATGCAGGAGGCTACATGTTCAATAATGATTTTCAATATTATTGGATGTCCGCGGCCGATTCTATTGCTGTTTTCAAAGCAATAGAGGGGTATGATGTATTCGGTAAAAAACTCATCCGGAAAATGGAAGAGGAACAACTCCGGTATTTTATCGCCACTGAATCCGAATTCCAATACTTTTGGCCCGATGGATATGTGTTTGAATATATAAAAAATAATTTTTATCAGCATGATGTTTTTCCCGCTTTATGGATCAGACATTAAGAAGCCGCAGCCCTGATAAATTTAAACAATGCTGTGGCGACATATCTTCGGAACATAGAAAATGGAAATAAAGAACCGGGTATAGACTTATTTTATTTTATGTTGTAATATAAAATAAAACAACAGGCTTATAGCTGTGTTCTCTGCAATGTTGCTGATGATACAAAGGTAATAAAGCGAGGGTATTGCGTTGTATTTTTTTTTTAAAGAATGAGAAATGAAAATATTACTAATAGAAGACGATAAAAAAACCGGCGGATTCATTATCAAAGGCTTGAAACAAGCCGGTTATGTTGTCGAGTATTCATGCGATGGTGTGGATGGTCTCTTCCGGGCAACAACAGAAAATTATGATCTGGCTATTATCGATATCATGCTTCCTCAACTTGACGGATTCAGTATCATAGAGAAACTCCGGCAGGAAAAAATTATTACACCTATTATAGTCCTTAGTGCCAAAAGTAGTGTAGATGACCGGATAAAAGGACTTCAAAAAGGTTGTGATGATTATCTTGTTAAGCCTTTCGCTTTTTCAGAACTCCTGGCAAGAATACAGGCTTTGATCCGGAGAGCGAATGCTTCTGCCGAACCATCAACATTGACAGTCGGTGATCTCTCGATTGATCTGTTAAAACGCAGGGTAACACGTGGATCAGATCGTATCGACATCCAGCCTCTGGAGTATGCGCTTCTTGAATACCTTATGCGCCATGCCGGTCGTATTGTATCCAAAACCATGATAGTAGAGAATGTGTGGGAATATAATTTCGATCCACAGACAAATGTTGTCGAGGCGAGGATCTGTAAGTTGAGAGATAAGATCGATCGTCCGTACAAAAACAAACTGATCCATACGGTAAGAGGGTTTGGATATATCCTTGAAGAAAAAATATAATATCTTCAAAACAGTTAAATTCAGAATCACCCTGCTTTACATCGCTCTTTTTGCATTTTCCTTCGTTTTTCTTTTTTTCTTTACATATCATCTACTGAACCGGAATTTGATACGGGGAGTCGATGAACGCCTGAAACTTTCTTTACGCAGACTTGAAGAACGTTATCTGGTTGCCGGTGATAATAAGTTTTATGCCCCCTTTAAGAATGTTCCCGATAACATTATTTTAAAAGCGAGTAGAATTGTGGATGGTCTTTCCCTCAGATTTGTCAAAACTGAAGACCTTCATCAGCAAAAATATTATGTTTTCCTTGGTACGACGGACAGGATGATCTATGAAATCTGGATCAGTCTAAATGGAGTGCTTTTTAAAGTGAATGGTGTGGAACTATCCCCGGAGATCGAGTTTCTTGAAAATGAATTCGAGAATGAAGCGCAGTATTTTGGAACAGACCGGATATATTTTATGATGATCTCCCCGGAAGGAAAAATCCTTGCAAATTCTGAACTTGATACATGGGGAAAATTAAAAAATACCCCTTTTCCCAATACTCTTCACGGGAAAGCCGAATCCTATGTATTGACACTATCATACGATAAAATAAAAACCAGGGTTTTAAATCATCGTCTCCCGGATGGCAATACATTACAAGCCGGTATAAAAATGGATGAAGAGGAAAGATTTCTCGATTATATAACGGTTATTTTTCTCGGTTTATTACTGATTACTCTGATCCTGAGCAGTGCCTGCAGCTGGTTTATCTCACATAGAGCCATGGCAGGAATTAAAAGGGTAGCCGCAACCGCTAATAATATAGGAAAAGAGGAATTGGACAGTCGTGTCTCTGTGGGAAATGAAGGCGAAGAGATCAGAGAACTTGTGGATTCATTTAATCAGATGTTGATAAGAATTCAGACTCTTATCCGTGAGATGAAAGAGGTGTCGGATAATATCGCCCATGATCTCCGAACTCCCCTGACCCGTATTAGGGGAATTATTGAGACGACTGTCAATGGAAGAGCGGAAAAGGATGAATACAGACAGATGTGCGGGGAAGTACTCGAAGAGTGTGATCGTCTTGTTACAATTATTAATACGATGCTTGAAATTTCTCAGATGGCTTCGGGAGTGACGGAATTGAACCGGGAAAATGTAAATATAAATGAACTTTTGGAACAGGCCTGTACACTATTTTCTCCGGTGGCAGAAATTAAAAATATTACCTTGGACCTGCAAATTCCTGATGACTATCCGGTTTTTTACGGTGATAAGATACGACTCCAGAGGATGATTGCAAATCTCATCGATAATGCGATCAAATATACACCGGAGAATGGAAAAGTAACTCTCTCTTTATCTTTAGAAGATGATTGGATCTTTATTACAGTAGAAGATACGGGTTGCGGGATCTCAGCACAGGATCAGGAATTGATTTTTAACAGATTTTACAGGTGCGACAACAGCCGCTCTCTTCCCGGTAACGGTCTTGGATTGAGTCTGGCACTTGCTATTGCAAAAATCCATAATGGTGAAATCGATCTTAAAAGTTCACTTGCAAAAGGGACTGTTGTGAGAGTGACATTACCTCTTTTTACGAATAACTAGTTTTATTACCAAAAGATAATCTTTCAGCAATAATCCGGTAATTTCAGTGTGATATATTCAAAACAATGATCTTAACAATATAATAATGAGAAGGAGATTAAAATGAAAAAAATGGTTATATTCAGCCTGGTATTTTTAGCTTTTTCCGGAGTGTTTACATCCCAATTGACAGCTGATGATATCGAGATCATTTCCCTTTCGGAGGTACCGGAAAATATAAAAGCAACTGCATATGCTGCACTTGAAGGTGTGGTTCTCTTTGAAGTGAACGTGAAAATAAAAAAATTCGGAGAGATATACGAGCTTAAAGGAAAACTCAATGGAAAGATCTATAAATTCAAGATCAGGCCTGATGGTACTCTCATTAGTACGAAATCAGACAACGATGATGATGAGATTCCCCTTTCGGAGGTACCGGAAAATGTAAAAGCAACTGCATATACTGCGCTTCCGGGAATAGTACTTGTAGAGGCTGAACTGGAAATAAAAAAATCCGGTGAGATATACGAACTTGAAGGTAACCTTGATGGGATGGCGTACGAATTAAAAATTAAAGCTGATGGAACTCTCTTGAAAATTGAATTGGAGGAAGATGATGATGACACTAAAGAATGATTATGACTCTAAGAGAGGGAAATTAATTGAAATATAATAGTGTCAATGAATGGAGATTACAAAAATGAAAAAAATAGTTAGTTTGCTATTATTTCTTATTTTATTCAATACTGGTTTTTCACAAGAAGCTTTTTTCTACAATATAGATCAACCGGACAAAGAAATTGTTCTTCCTGACATATTAAAAGAAGCTTCCGGTCTTACTGATATTGATTCATCTCATGTTGCTCTGGTTCAGGATGAAATTGGTTCGATTTTTATCTACAATTTTCAAAAAGAATCTATAATTGCGGAACATAAATTTGCCAAAAAAGGAGATTTTGAAGGACTCACCTTTACCGGTCATTCAATGTATATTTTAAGAAGCGATGGATGGCTTTTCGAATGGGTTGATTTTAGCATAAATACCAATTCGGGAAAAAAGAACAATTATAAATTACAGCTGTTAACATCAGATAATGAAGGTTTGGGATATGATTCAAAGAATAATAGACTTTTAATTGCCGCCAAAAATAAGCCTTCAGAAAAGGAAAATAAGCTTTACCGTTATATTTATGAATTTGATTTAATAACTAAAAAATTAAACAACACACCTGTCTATGCCTTAGATATAAATAAATTAGAAAATTTTGCACAAAACAATAATATAAAATTAAACGGTAGAACAAAAAAAGGCAAATTAATAAAATTTAATTTCTTACCTGCAAGTATTGCTGTTCATCCCAAAACAGAGGATATTTATATTATTTCGGCAGCGAATTATTTAATAACAGTAGTAAACCCCAAAGGAGATGTAATTCATATGGAACCCCTCAATAAAGAATTATTTCCTCAGGCAGAAGGAATTACATTTCTTAAAAACGGTACAATGATTATAGCTAATGAAGCTGCAGGGAAAAAACCCACATTGTTATTTTTTACTATGCGATAAATGGGTAAACCGAGGTTTACTATTGTATCTGCCAATCCGGATCAAATGAAAAAAGAAATTACAAAAGTTATAAAAGGTGTGGATGCCCATACCTTTTATAACCCTCATAAAAAAAATATAAATATGCAATTATATAGACTATCTTAAAAAGGAAGTTCCATTTGTTCGGACGGAGGAGTGAATCCCTTTTTCTTTCGAGTCATTTCTTTTATCTTCGGTTCGGGAGGTTCGGACCATGTTTTAAGGATTTTATTAAAATATTCATTTTGCATTCGCTCCTCTTCGATGGATAATAAAAACATCTTTCGTATGGATGAAGAGAGCGCTTTTTTATCTTTTCTTTTACTAAAATTCCAGGCAGCCTTTTTTTGATAGTTCCTTAGAGTGCGCCTTAGAATTTTTAAATACATTTTATAATCAATATGAAGGTCAAGTATGTGTGAAACCGGACAATCTTCGGAAAAACCTCCCTCATGAAAGCTATGCAATGCATAAAGTTTTTCAAGTTCCTCCAGGTTTTGCCGTGCATAGGCTTCCTGCACCTGGTACCACAGTTCCAGCTTTATCGGATCATGTTCATTATTGTCCGGGTGCAGCTTAAAAGCAAGTGAACGAAAAAGATTTTTCAGCCTATTCTTTGCATCTCCCGAAATTTCATTATCATCATCCTCATTTAAAAAAGATTCTCTTTGACCTTCTTCCCAACCAGGAAAAAAAGCACGCTTAAATTCCTCAAAAAAGTTCTCGTATAGTTCGGAATTATTTATAATTTCTTCATAATGAGGATGTGTCGAAAGAATACGATTAAACTCTTCTTCTATATCTTCTTCTTTTAAGTCAAAGTCTTCATCAAATGGATTCTCATAGTCATCATCCTCCTCTTCCTCACCGGGATTATTGTCAAAATCATCATCATCGTCATCATCATCATCATCATCATCATCATCATCATCATCATCATCATCATCATCATCGTCATCATCAAAATCGTCATCAAAAGGGGAAAACCATGACATTTTTTTTCTGATTTTTTCACATTCTTCTCTAAGCTTTTCCGGATCCTTTTCCAATTCCTTAGCAAGTATATA
The DNA here is from genome assembly GCA_016934975.1 of Spirochaetales bacterium. Lineage (GTDB taxonomy): Bacteria > Spirochaetota > Spirochaetia > SZUA-6 > JAFGRV01 > JAFGRV01. The sequence continues at coordinate 8,805 of JAFGRV010000380.1, forward strand.
GGCGTGATGAAAGCTGATATTTTTCCCGCTTTTGAGAAAATGAACAAGATCAATAAATTCATCAAGTTCATGGTTTTTATTTTTCAGATCCCGAAGAGTGGTCAATTCAACCCCAAAAGTAGAATTCAGCCATTTTTCATATGCCGGCCGGTCGGTTTCTTCATAATAGCAGATTGTGTCTTTTATTTTATAATAATTACTTAAAATATTTTTACACTTCGCGATGGCCTTTCTTCGTATTGGTTTATTATCAACAAGAATTAATTCCTGCCGTTGTATTTGACGAACCTTATGCCCACGCTTCCCGGATCTTATTTTTTGTTTTTTCGTTTTTTTATTTTTCTTTGCCATAAATTTATCTAAAGTTAAATGATAGGAAAACCTATAATTTCCCCTGTGGAAAACTCCCAAAAAAACTGACAATTCCCTGTCATGTGAGCTTATGTTACAACACGAGGGCAAAATAATCAATAAGAAAAATTACCATATCACCCAAAGTGAACACTCACATCGTGTTTTTTTCCAATACCAAACCTTGCATTAACACCACATCCCGCTATCACCCAAAGGTATACCTTTTTTCATCCCTTTTACCCAATAGCGTTCCGGTCCTTGGTGTGTCATAGTATTCTCATGAATACGAGGAAACGTAAAGCAGACAAGACGGTAAAAAATATCGGATTTGACGAATCATTTAAAATTCTCGCGGTACACTTTTTCAGCAGGTTCAGCAAGGTCATTTCCTTACGGTTGTATGTCCAATAGATATAAAAGGATCATACACCCGTAAGGTAACTCTGGGTTTTGCTCCGGTTTAGTAACCGGGCATTTTCCCGTATTTACAGACTTTGAACTCATCAACCTGCCTAAAAAGGCCGATGTGCTTGTGGTTGAAACAGACAAACCGGTTACCCGGCATGTAAAGGTTTTTGATTATTTTAAGGCTTTCAATATTATCGAGTTCAAATCCGTGAACAATCCCTTTCGCGTGGCAGAGGATCTTCCCAAAATCCTCATATACACCGGGGGACTTCTGTTGAATGAGAAAAAGGCAGCGATTGCGAATACCACATTTACCGTGCTTTCATCACGGAAACCGGAACGGTTTTTACGGGATTATAAAAACGATGTACAAAGGGTTAAAAATGGTGTATAATTAGCCAATTGAAAAAAATGTAGTAAAGAAAACGGTATTTTTCAATTGGCTTTGGAGTATTTTTATTTTATTATAAAATAAGGTAATAAAAATACTCCACAGTTTTTCAATTTAAACAAGTACCTGTGTATGTTGTTTGTGCAAATGAGGTACAAGGTGATCTGGATAGAGAACTTGCTTTAATAAAGGAGTTTTCAACGGGCAATGAACGGGTCCGGTTTATCGAAGAGGTGCTCGATGAGAGTTTAAAAGGGGATCATCTGTTAGAGGAATATATGCATATTGCTTTTTCCCTGTACAGAGGTGAGATAAATCGTGTACTTTCAAAGAAGGGAGTGAGTATGACTATTGTAGAGAAAAATATCCGGGACTGGGTTGAACAGTTGGGATTAAAAGATAAATATAAGAAAGAAGAGAAACAGAGTGTTGCAATAAAAATGCTGGAACGAGGGGATTCCGTAGAAGAGGTTATGGAGGTTATTGATTTAACCCGGGAAGAGATTATGAAGATCAAGAAGGAAATGGATGTATAATTCAGGCTGTCCAATAACCTTTATTGTAAAGGAATGATCGTATAGCATCGTTAAAATTATATACCTGCTCTAAACTCCAAAAAAAATCGCCTATTTCCCAAACAGACCCATCCCCCGGGCATAAATTTCTCACTCAAATCTTATTGTCCCGGGATCAAAGTCCGGTTCCGGATAGTGAAGATCCATGTCTTTTAATGTCTCTATCACAATCTCTGCAACAAGTAAGTCCCGAAACCACCGGGTTTCTGCCGGAATAATATACCAGGGGGCTTGTTTTGTGGAACATCGTGAGAGAGCGGTCTCGAATGCCTTCATATAGTCGTCCCATCGTTCCCGTTCTTTTAAGTCTGCGGGATTAAACTTCCAGTATTTATCCGGTCTGGAAAGGCGGCGTTCAAATCGTTCTTTCTGGTAGTTTTTTGAAATATGAAGATAAAACTTTACAATCCTCGTTCCCTCATCATGCAGCAGCCTTTCAATATTATTTATATGGTCATATCGTCTTTCGATTGTTTTTTCCGGGGCGAATTTTTTTACCTTTACAATGAGAACATCCTCGTAGTGCGATCTGTTGAAAACACCGATATAGCCTTTGGAAGGGGTCTGCGCGTGGATTCTCCACAAAAAATCGTGGGCAAGTTCATGTGATGTGGGTGCTTTAAAGGAGGTGACTTTACATCCCGCCGGATTCAGGGGTCCAAGGACATTACGGATCGTTGAGTCTTTACCCCCGGCATCCATGGCCTGAAAAACAATCAAAAGGGATTGTTTTGATTCGGCATAGAGTACTTCCTGAAGTTCCTGCAGCTTCTCCGTTTGTTCCCTGAATCTTTCTTTTCCCTCGTCTTTGTCCATTTTCCCTTTATATTCCGTGTCGATTTTATCAAGCCGGACACTATCACCCTCTTTTACACGGAAATCTTTTATATCAATACCCATATTTGTTACCTCCCATGAGAGATGAGTAAAAGTATAGTGTGACCTCCTTTTTTTTTCAACACAACCTTGGGAATTCCTTAAAACAACGGTGCCGGCCAGTCATTACGGTATCGGTGAAATCGGTAAACACCATCAGACAAAAAACTGATTGTCCGCGATAGAATAAGGTATTACATTATTAATGGAAGTATGTTGGAGGTTTTCATACTGTTTTGCGATGAGTTTGTCAGTTTCACTTCTCTGTATATGATAATATTCATAAAGAAGCAGAAAGCAAGAAACTGACAAACTCATAGTTTTTTTTAAAGATGCGAAAATATCCTCATAGAAATTGGGTTTTAGAACAAGAAAAATAGAAAAGCGCATAACGGGAATAACAAATATACAAAATCTTATCCCTGCACAATTTCCATCTTAAGAATTCCATAAAATTTATTAAAATTAATTATAAAAAACAGCAGAAGATGTTGCCATTAGCAACTAAATATGCTATTATCTATGTATGACACAGTTGATGGATATGATTATCAAATTAAAAGGCTGTTGTGAACGGGAAGAAAAAAATATCAGCTCTTCCCTGGGTCTAAAGCCCTCGGAGTACAGGACCCTCGCCCTTATCAAGGAAGGATGCGATTATACGAATGACCAATTATCGGAAGAGACAGGTCTTTCAAAATCAAGAGGGAGCAGGGTTTTTGAGAATTTGGTAAAAAAAGGGTTTTTATTGCGCCGCGAGAATGCCATGGATAAACGCAGTTTCCTCTATGAGTTGACAAATGACGGAAAGCGGGTAAAGATGGAAATAGCAGTTTTAAAAAAAGTGTGCGAAAATAAAATACTTTTGAGTATCAAAGATCAGGATCATGATATAATACATCAGGGTCTTTATCTTTTGTTACATGTCATGGAGGGAAAGAGTAAATGAATGAACAGGTAAAAGAATCGATTACAGTGAGATATAATAAATTGGCACACATGAGTTGCTGTCTTTCCTGCGGCGGTGCCATTAAGCATGCTCATATTAAACCGGGAGAACAGTGCCTGGATCTTGGAAGCGGCAGAGGGCAGGATGTCATACGAATGGCGGAAGAGGCCGGACCTTCCGGGTTTGCCTATGGAATTGATCTTTCGGAAGGCATGATAGAAAAAGCGAAAAAGAATGCTCACAAATTCAATATTTCAAACCTGGAGTTTATACAATCGGAATTGGAAATCCTCCCCATTAAAGATGACTCAATCGATGTTGTGATATCCAATTGTACGATTAATCATGCCAGGGACAAAGGGGCGGTCTATAAAGAGATTTACCGGGTCCTTAAAAAGGGGGGACGGATCGTTATCAGCGATATTTATTCCCTTGACACCGTACCCCCGGAATACGCCGAAGACCCGCAATCAATCTCGGAATGCTGGGGCGGTGCTATCACCAAAGATACCTACATCCGGGTGCTTGAGGAAGCCGGATTTAATGAAGTTGTTATTGTGGATGAAAGTGAACCGTATGACAAAGGAAAAATTGTTGTAGCAAGTTTTACTTTTATCGCTTATAAACGATAAGGAGGTGTGGAATGAAATCACTTATTAAAAAGGACAAAAAGGCAGAAGTGAATGCCTCAAAAAAAGCATTATGTTGCGCGAAGTTGTCTACAAAAGCAGTGGGGTGTCATGACTAATGTTGAAGGTATCGAAGTATAATATCATCACAAAAGTGAAAGACTCACCGGATTATTTTATTATGAATGCTTTAAGCGGCAGTGCGGATATCCTCACTGCCGCCGAGTATTCCCTGATAAAACAAGGGAATATTCCCGATAATCCCGATTTTATTGAAAAGGGTTATGTGGTTGATGAAGCAGCGGAGGAAAAACGATTCAGGGAAGAGTATTTCAAGTTTCTCGATCAAAGGGATGATGAAGAAATCCAGTTGTTTTTTATTCCTTCGTACGCCTGTAATTTTAATTGCTTTTATTGTTACCAGGATGAATATACGACAGAGAAATCTTCTCTTACACATGAAATAATAGATGCTTTCTTTCATTATATTGATAAGGAATTCGGCATCAGGAAAAAATATATTACCCTCTTCGGGGGTGAACCTCTTCTGCCGTCTGCGCATCAGAAGGCTATGATCGACTATTTCATAGAACAGACGAACAAGCGAGGTCTCGGAATTTCCGTGGTGACAAATGGTTACCTTCTTTCGGATTATCTCCCGATCCTTCGAAAAGCAAAGATCCGTGAAATCCAGGTAACCCTGGACGGAACCGCGAGCTGCCACAATAAACGACGCCCCCTGAAAAATGGCGATCCTACTTTCGACAGAATCGTCCGGGGAATCGACGCAAGTCTTGAAGCCGGGCTCCCCATCAACCTGAGGGTTGTTCTTGACAGGGAGAACCTGGCGAATCTTCCGGAGCTCGCTCATTTTGCCATGGAAAAAGGCTGGACAAAAAGCGGGCTTTTTAAAACCCAGCTGGGAAGGAATTATGAATTGCACAGTTGTCAGCGGAATCCCGAAATCCTACTGAGCCGCCTGGAACTTCACCGGGAGTTGTATGACCTTATCAAAAAGAATCCGGAGATACTCGATTTTCATAAACCCTCTTTTTCCATCGCAAAACATCTTTTTGAAAACGGTACATTACCCCAGCCGATTTTTGATGATTGTCCCGGCGCAAAATACGAGTGGGCCTTTGATTTCCGGGGAAATATTTATGCGTGTACCGCGACCGTGGGAAAATCCGGAGAAGAGCTGGGTACCTTTTTCCCGGAAGTAAAGAAATATGACGATAAAATAGCATGTTGGGAAGACCGTGATATTACCACAATACCCGGATGCGGGGACTGTCCGTCTCAATTGTTATGCGGTGGCGGATGCGCTTCCCTTGCGAAGAATAAAAACGGCAGCCATTTATCCAAAGATTGCAGGCCATTTACGGAACTTCTGGAGCTTGGAATTGGGTTATATTATGATGATTCATCAGAGGAGGAAATAAAATGAGTGAAAAAATAAAATATATCGATACAGACCAGTATGATAAGGAAGTACTTGCCGGAGGGAAGGTTGTTCTTGATTTTTATTCGACCGAATGTCCCCCCTGCGAGGCCCTTGCAGCCAAATATGAGCAATTAAGTCTCATGTATGGAGAGGATATTAAATTCTTGAAAATTTTCCGTCAGGAAAACAGGGCTTTGGCGGAAAAACTCGGGGTCTCCGGATCTCCTACAGTTTTGTTCTATAATAATGGTGAGAGAACCGGAGATGTTCTGACTGGCGGTATTAAGCGGTCGGAGTTGATAAAAAATCTTGATGCCTTGTTACCCGAAGAAAGAATCACGGCGATTAAAGCCGGTATCAAGCCCCGGGAAACAACCTGTGATCTTCTAATCCTCGGGGGTGGTCCCGCGGGATTAACCGCCGGGATATACGCTGCCCAGGCCAAGATTAATGTTCTGCTTGTGGATATTGCCCTGACCGGGGGCCAGGTTAAAACAACACATATGGTTTCCAACTATCCCGGGTTTAAAGAGCCTCAACCCGGTTATATGCTGATGCATTATATGCAGGAGCAGGCGGTCGCCGCCGGAGTTGAGTTCCGTCAGGCTGTTGATGTTACTTCCATCAACCTCCAAAAAAAAGAGATACTCATCGATAATTATGAAACAATTCGCGCAAAGAAAATAATTATCGCCACAGGTTCTTCCCCGAAACCTCTCGGCCTGCCTGGTGAAAAAGAATACCGGGGAAAGGGAATATCCTATTGCGCTACCTGTGATGCGAAATATTACGAAGGAAAAGAAATCATCCTGATCGGGGGAGGTAATTCCGCCATCGAAGAGGCTTTGTTTATCGCCAGGTTTGCTTCGAAAATAACCATCGTGCACCAGTTTGCCGTATTGCAGGCAAATAAGGTTGCCCAGGAAAAGGCGTTTGCGAATGAGAAAATCAATTTTCTTTTCGAGCATGAACCGAGGGCGTTCATTAAAAGAGATAACGGGGATATGGCTGTGGTTGTTGAAAACCTTAAGACCGGTGAACGTACAACCCTGGAAACCAGGGGAGTATTTGTTTTTGCCGGAATGCAGCCCAACCTGGATGGAATAAAAGGGAATAATGATCTTGCTTACGACAAATGGGGATATATTCAGGTTGATGATCTCATGCATACGAACATACCGGATGTCTTCGCCGCAGGTGATGTGGCGAGCAAGCCGTTACGTCAGATCACTATCGCCACCTCGGAAGGAACCATTGCTGCTGTCCAGGCTGCAAGGGAATTGGAATAGTGTGATTTTTTTAAACTATCTCCACTTTTCCGGATTTATAAAATTCATCACCAAGCACTACTTCTGCGTTTGTATCACCATCGTGGAAAAGAAGGGCATGGGAGACAGGCTGGAGTATTTTCTTTTCAATGAGCCGTTCAACACCTCGTGCTCCTGTTTTGTTCTTTTTCAGAAAGGAGAGTAGATAATCGCCTATTTTCTCATCATCGTATGTGAGGATAATATCCCGTTTTTTTAGCCGTTCGAGGGCCGTTTTGCACTTCAGGATGATAATTTCTTTAATATGTTTATCATCAAGTGAATTAAAAAGGATTAATTCATCCAGCCGGGCAAGAAATTCCATGGGAAAATGATCAAGGAGTAAGTCGGTTATATCCGGTTTTGCGGCCGCTTGTTCAAAACCGACGGTTTGTTTTTTTAGATCTTCCAGGCGAAGGGCATTGGTCGTCAGGATAATGACACATTGTCTGCAATCAAGACGTTCACCTTTACTGCTCGATATTCTTCCGTTATCCAGGAGCCCGAGAAGAAGCTTGTGGACATCGGGGTGTGCTTTTTCTATTTCGTCGAAGAGGATGACTCCGCTCCCGGTAGTATGAAGCCAGTCCGTGAGGACCCCTTCTTTTTCGCTTCCCACATAACCTGCCGGAGACCCTATCAGCTTATTGATTGATCCGCCCTGATTATATTCCGCGAGATCCAGGAGGAGCAGGGAATTCCTTTTCCCGAAAAATACATTTGCTATCACTCTTGCCAGTTCCGTTTTCCCGATTCCCGACTGCCCGGCAAAGAGAAATGAACCGAGATTTTTTTCTTCCGGTCCGAAATCAAGGCGGCGGTGAATCAGGGTTGCGCATACTTTTTTTATCGGTTCATCCTGTCCGATTATCCATTTTTTTATTTCGGATTCGAGGTTGCGGAGTTCTTCCCGTATATCGCCGGTAAGGGAAGAGATCGGCCGCCCTGTCTGGCGGGAGAGGGTGTTTAACAACTCATCAATGGTAATGATATCTTTACCGGCACGTGACACATTCACACATGTCGAATCAAGGAGGTCCACGCTTTTGTCAGGCTGAAAGCGGGTCGGTAAATGGCGGTCTGTGAGGCGGATTGCTTCACGGATTACTCTTTCGGATATCTCGATGGAATGATGGCTGGTCAGGCTCCGGGCCTGGGCACGTACCATTTTATAGGTGAGTTCTTCATCTGGTTCATCCAGGCGTATCTCCTGAAACCGCCGTGCTAATGCCGCATCCTGGTTTATATAGCGGTGAAATTCTTCGACTGTTGTGGCGCCGATGACACGAATTGACCCCCGTCCGAGAAAGGGTTTTAACAGATTCGCCGCGTCTGTTGTGACGCCTTCTGCTCTGCCCGCACCCCAGATAAGATGCATTTCATCTATAAAAAGAATCGCGGAATCAATCTCGGTAATAGTATCGATAACTGCGCTCATCCGTTCTTCAAAATCACCCCTGTACTTTGTCCCGGCCACAAGCTTCCCCATGCTTACTTCAAATACTTTTACGCCGTTAAGACGGGGCGGAAGATTTTCTTCGGTAGCAAGATACTTAGCGAAGAGTTCGACTAATGCGGTTTTCCCGACACCTGCGGGGCCGGTAAGGGCGGGGTTTGCTTTTTGCTTCCGCAGGAGAACCTCCAGGAGTCTGTCTATTTCTTTCGGTCTGTTACAGAGTGAATCAAACTCGCCTTCGGCGGCCAGGGCGGTAAGATCCCGGCCATATTTAAGGAGCGGATTGGATATTTTTTTTACCTCAATACCGTGAGCTGCTAAAATTCCGCTTTTCCCCTGCATCGCTTTATTTATATTTCTTTTTAAAGTATCGATGTTACAGCCTGACTGTTGTAATGTTTTATATATTCTGTTCTCCGGGTTTTCGACGAGAAGCTTAAGCAGATGGGCGCCGTAAACAGGACCTTCGGTGGCAACTAATAGGCACGAAGTGAGTAAAGCATCATCCTCTTTGGAGGTTGTGTTTAAAAAAGGTTGTATGCTTTGTGAAAAATCTTCCAATGTCAGACCGGTTTCGTTGAATATTGCAGAAAGTTCCTTGTAAGGATCGCTTTCCGCCCAACTGATGAGCATCGCGACAAGAGTAATGGGGGCACCGGGAAATCGTTTAATACATAGTTTTCTCAATTCGTACATGGTGATCATACAAAGCTCCTTTTTCCTCAATTATCCTCTATGAGTTTGGTTTTTATTCCGGTGACCGGCCGGTTGTTTGCTTTCTTGTGTACCAAAAATCTCGAATTCAACCGTTTAATAACAGTGTCTCTGTTATTGTATAATTTTAAGTAATTTTCTCTTTCCGGATGGGTGTCATGTAACACCTCGGCGTTTTTCCCTTCCTGTTCACATTCAATAACATTGATAATATCGATTCTGTCTGTCCAGAATCTTCCGGAAGGCGCATTGTTATCCGGCGGAGTGGTCCAGAGAAATCCTTCATTAAGATTGTAATACGTCGCCCTCAGTTCGAAGGTATCAAGAGTCCAGAATTTTACTGTTCCGTCATAGCTGGAGGTTATGAGCAGATTTTCATCTTCGATAAGTGAAACCCCGGATATCCAGCCAAGGTGTTCTTCGGTGAGGAGTTTTATACATTTCCCGGTATCACTATCCCAGACTGATACAGATCCGATATTACTTCCTGAAATTATCCGGGTCCTGTCGACAGTCATCGCAAGGGCCGTAACATAACTTTCCGTCTTAATTATTTTAAAAGGGATACCTGTTCTTACATCCCATAGACGGATAGTTTTATCCTTGCTCCCGGAGACAAGAAGCGTTTCATCCCAACTCAAGGTAATTTTACTCACACTCTCCGTATGTCCTTTAAAGGTGTTAAGAACCGTTCCCTTTTCTACATTCCATTCCTTTATAGTCTTATCTTCACTGCAGGTGTAAAGCTTTTCTTCGTTTCTGCTTAATTTAAGATCATACACTGCTCCTTTGTGACCTTTATATGTCGAGGAGCACATAATATAATTTGTATTCCACCTGCGGGCATAATGATCCGAAGATGCAGTATAAAGGTAATTACCTTTCGAATTAAGGAGCAAGGAATTTACTGTTTCAGTATGTTCAAACCAGCGAAGTTGTTTGCCGGTTTTCGCGTCTAAAAGATTTGTCAGGACACATCTTCCTCCAGCGACAATACGTTGCCCCGAAAGACTCATATACACGGCGTAGGTAGCAGACATACAATATCTGTATTCTTTGGTGACCCGTGCTTCCCGGAGATCGATTTTTTTTGCGCCAAACTCCCAGCAGCCTATAAGTACTTCATGTGTGTAGGGATTTACGTGCATGGCGCATACACTGTTGGCGAATCCTGTAAATTCCCGGGCCAGAACACCGTTTTTAACAAACCACATCCGCATTGAATATTTTCCGGATGTAAAAATATATTTTCCCTGCCGATCGAATCGTGCGGAATAAAGCTGATAATCATTGCCGTTTATTTCTTTTAAAAGTTTTCCTGTTTCATTGTTCCAAATCCGGATAACTTTATCATTTCCTCCGGACATAGTCATTTTGTTATTGTCGCTTATATCAACAGAATAAATAGTATGTGAACACCCGTCATATTCCCGAAGGAGTTTTTCCGTCTCTATTTCCCATAGCCGGACTTTAAGATCACATCCCCCGGTAATAAGATATTTGTTATCTTTACTAATCCGGACGGCTTCCACCCAATCGGTATGTTCACGAAAAACATGCAGACATATTCCCTTATTCACATCCCAAATCCGGGCCGTATTATCCGCGCTTCCGGTTGCCAGGAGAGTACCATCATCACTTAAATCCAGGGTAAAGACGGTATTATCATGCCCCCAGAAGTTCCGGATAAGATCTCCTGTTTCAAAATCATATATCCGTATGTTTTCGTAGAGCTCCCGGCAGCAGATGATAATTGACTTCATATCCGGGGTAATACAGATACCATGGATATTATCTGCTTTTGTATTTATTGTCCTGATATTTTTTCCGGTTATCAGATCCCATAGAACAATATAACCATTATCACTTCCGGTAATGAGGAACTTATTATCTTTTGTTATGTAAAGGGAAAGGATTCCATTTCCCCTGGTTTTACGTTGTACTAACTTATAACGGAGGTTGTTTTGTTGTAAATCCCATACGTTGACGATTCCATCCCATCCACTTGTAACAAGGATTGTATTGTCCCGGCTCAAGCTCAGAGCAGAGACATTCTTTGAATGTCCTTTAAACTCGGATATACAATTTCCCGATTCGAGGTCCACAATTCCGACACGGTGTTCAGATCCGAATACAACGTTTTTATTATCTCTGCTAAATTGTAATGCGTTTACTCCCCAGGTTGGTCCGCCAAGTGTATAGGCATGAAAAGGATCGGCTATAGACCATAACTTGATAATTCCATCAAGATCTCCGGTAAGGAGGGTTTTTTCATCCGGGCTTAAGGTGATTGTCATAATCCAGTTTTTATGCCCCTCATATTTCATAATACAGGTACTCGATGCTATATCCCATCTCATGGCAGTACCGTCTCTCCCTCCCGAGAATAGTTCCGTACCCGCTTTATTTATATGAAGAGAAAATATTTCACCATTATGTCCCTGAATCGTTTGGGGATTACTCCTGTTCTTTGTGTCCCATTTTTTAATGAAGGAATCTTCACTTCCGGTAAAAAGATATCGATCATCCGGTGTAAGAACAACCACACGTACGGCTTTCTTATGACCGCTGAATATGCGTGTACATTTTCCGGAATCGAGACTCCATTTCCTTGCCGTTTTATCCTCACTGCCGGAATAAATAGTTCTTCCGTCTGAGCTTGTAATTATTGATCTGATCCTCGCCGTATGGCCTCTCATGATTTTTAAGCATTTCCCGGTTTCAAGTTCCCAGACCCGGATTGTTTTGTCCCAACTTCCGGTTATGAGAATCTTATCATCCGGGGTGACAGCGAGAGCCCGTACCGTATCGGTATGTCCTACAAAGACTTTTAAACACCGTCCGGTTGCTATATCCCACAGCCGGGCTGTGTTGTCATCACTTACCGACACAATTTTCGTATTATCATGAGTGATGAATAATTCCCTGATCCAATCCGTATGTCCTCCCACATTATGGGTTTTATCCCGTACTTTTATATTGCAGAGATCAAAGATGTTCTGTTGTACATCGGACAGGTGATTTCCCGTAGCTTCATGGAGAGAAATATTTTTGTCTGATTCATCTGATGTTAAAGATTTATCTTTACTCATTTTCTCCCCTCTGGTCGATTATTGTCGATCTGATGCATCTGCCATACTCATTCTCCGGGGTCACTTTCAAATAAGGATTCAAACTGTTTCTCAAGCTCAGATGCTTCCTTTTTATACATCTCTACTCGTTTAAGCATCTCTTCCCGCACCTGATTGTGTTTTGACGGACATGCTAAAGCTGCTTTTTTTTCTAGTATATCTTTATTATTTTTTAGAGTAAGTATGTCCTCTTTTGTATTTTGAATATCTTTTTCAAGCTGCTTTATCTCTTTATTGAGCCATTCTATCCGTTCCTCTATGGTTTCTCCAATTATAATATACCCCACATTTATTTCAAGTCCGGAATGAGCCAATATTTTTTTACTTTTATCTAAGATAGCCAGGAGGTTTTCCAGAGAATGCATATAATGTCCGACAGTACCTTCCGGATACTTGAGGTCATATTCTTTGATATCCATTACTTTTTCCCATAATTTCTTTAAATGGTCCCTCTGTTTGTCCGTGAGTTTATGAAAATTCGGATTATGCATGAGCCGGTGGGGATGAAGAATGAAATAGACCTCTTTCAGTATTTTTTTTACCTTTTTTTTGTACTCATTCAGAGATTCGGTATCCATTGATCCTTCTGCTTTTATATCTTCAATAAGATCGGCCATTTGGGCGGAATATTTCAGTCTGTCTATTTCCTTTTTCTCATTATTCTCGATTTCATCTACCGTTTTTTCAATCTCATTTCTCGACCATTCAGGATGTGCATCTTTAAGCATCATCCTTCGTTTAAGAGAAAGGACGCGGATAATCTGTTCTTTGAGTTCTACATATGAGTCCCCGAAGGTTTTCAGGAATTCCCGCATAATGTATCCATTCTGAAGTCTTGAGGATTCAAGGAGCATAAGCAATTCCGAGAGTTCTTCCTGGAGTTCAACCCATACACATTTTGCGATCCAATAGTCCTGCTGTTTTTTTTCATCGGCAATTTTGAGAATACGTTGTTCATCATCTTTTTTTTGGATAAATGAATTCACTTGTTCGGAATTAATAGAAAGAAAATAAAGCCGGTTCAGAATCATTTCCTGAATCAAGCTCCCTAATATACGTTCATCATAATCCCCGTAATGAAGTTCATCTATATAGTCAAGGGATTCATTTCCTGTCAGCTGTTCCTTATATACTTTCTGAAAGTTAAAATATATATCCTGTGCCCGGGGATGAAATTGTGAGATGAGTACTTCTTCCTCAATCTTTGGTGCGGGGTTAGTCGCCCCTGTTTTTTCATTCTCTTCCCGGTGATCCGCAAGAAAATTTTCCCACAATACTTTAAGAATAAGTAATAATATTCTGTACATATCGAGTCTTATTTCGAATCCCCACCGGATAATTTCTTCGATAGTGAGCGTTTGTATCTTTTCGTTTTTTTCATTTTGGTCAAAGAGAGCCTTAAAAAGCTCTTTGTTATTGATTTTCTTAAATCCTCTTAGCTCTTCAGTAAAAGAGGTGTATTTTCTCATATTTTCCTCACAATTTTTATGTTATTTGAATTTACCCTAACATCATATAAAAGACAATATGTGGTTCTTGCAAAAAGTCTACAATTATTATCGGATTTTTGCAATTGGCTCAAATACTCTTATTATAAAATTGGATAAGAAGTTCATTACGTCTGAATGATAGTGAAATCTTGTTTCTTTACATGGGGAATGAGATGCGGGCTATATTACTTTTTCCCTATACTGGTATTCATAAAGATGAGGGAGTGTCGTAATAATTGCGTTATTTTGGATATGTGTGTGTACTTTTGATCCATCCTGTTGTATAATCACCAGTTCCTGAGGCCCAAGACCAATTCCGTACTCATTATGGTCGTTTTCATATTCTTTAGTACAGATATATTCAGTCTCATTGCTGTTTATATATTTTCTGCTCTCTTTAGACACATAATAATGAGAAGCCAGATAACAGATATCCTTCTCTTTTTTATTTCTATAGGAAATGAGAGTTCCCTTCGAGTTAATCATTATCGACTTTATGTGGGTAAGGGGGAGAAAAGAAATTGACAGGGGTGTTAATTCCGAATCAACATTAACAATTTCGATGCTCCCCAGGTGGGTAAGTGAACCATTCATGAGTATGCCTGTCAGTTTCTTAAATTCTTTGTGCCTGGTAAGTATATCAAATTTAATTTCTGATTGCTGCGGTACATACGGACTCTCATCACTTAAAAGCATCGCCAGAGTTTTCTGTAATTCGAGGTATGTGTTGTTATGAGAGGATATCTTATTTCTTGAAAATATAAAATTTCCTTTCATATGATCATGAAACGCTTCCATGCAGAGGAGATGATGCAAACGCAAAAGATCTTTCCAATCGGAAATTCGCGGAAATTGTGAGAGAAGAATTTCCTTTTCGCCTTTATTAAAGGTCCAATAATTCTGTTGGATCTTCATTATTTCATCTACCATTGTATTCATTTGTATACCCCGCTTCCCAGTTATTTTCTACATTATCACAGGTATGGGAATATTTCAAGAAAAAAAAATTTAAAATCTTAAGACTATTTCAAGTAAGATTTCAGAATTTTCCTTGAAATAGTCATTATATTTTGGCGTTTTAAACAGCACTAAGGCATGAAATGAAACATATTTTAACTTCTCTCATGTAATAAGGCATCTGGCAATATAGTGAGCAAGTGATTTAAAAGGGGTTGCTCTTTGCGAACAACCCCTTTTACTATCAAAAGAAAGCCACTGCCGTTTATGGAAAGGCCGTTCTGTGAACGGACTTTGCAGGTGGTCTTTTACTTTAGAGATTTCCCACGATTACCGTACGTTTTACTGGATCATATAAATCGTGTGAGTTTTAATCGTCACCCTGTCCGGGTTTCTGTCCGACCAGATAACGGTGACGTGTTTCGGTGAACCGGGCATTATTTCGATGTCCGGATACCATGTTTCTCCAGTACTCGATACGAGAGTGCCGATCATGCTCCACGAAGTTCCGGAATATGTGGCGTACGCGAGTTGGGACTGGCCGCCGGTCTTTTTATCGTAGACGAGGTACACGGTACCGTTCAGCGACTCCGCATCCGCAACGAGCCTCGGGCAACAATTGTCCGGGGTGCTGTCGACGACGGTTTTCGCAGTCCATGAATTATTTATGATTTTTCTGTGCACTATCTGGCCCCGTCCTTCGACGAATGGAAAATTCGGATCTCTGGTTGGGACATCCCCGGTCCAGTACACAAGATGTAATATCCCTAATTTGTCTTTCACAATATCACAGCCGCGCACGTTTATCTCGGCCGTGGCTTGGTTCGGGATGTATGCTTCCGCGCTCCAGGACGTAACGAATTTTCTGTGAACCAACCAAGAGTCCAAAACCCCATGGTAAAAGTTTTTCACGTACACGAGGTGAATGGTCGAACCGATCATCGCAACATCGAACTGGTACGGATCGAAATTACGAACGACCCAGTTGTTGACACCGATCGCCAATCCGGACGTATTGAGATCCGAGAGCAATTCCGGGGTACTCCAGCTCGAGCCGCTGTTTGTCGACCAGTACAGGGAAACGGTCGCTTGATTATTTCTTACTACGGTCCAGAACGCATACGTAGCCCCCGAAGTCGAGAGGACTTTCGCATCCGCAAGAGACATGTATTCCGTCGAGGAGGAGATCTGCGAGATGTCCCCGATTACGGCCGGGCTTGCCGATGCATCGAGGGTGCCGTGAAACAAACCGACTCGATACATATCGTCCGGCGCAAGGAACTTGCCTGTAAAAAGCACATGATAGTGCCCATCCGGACCCATCATCGCGTCAAGGATCCGGTTCATGTAACACACGGACGAATCGACGAGGGCGGTTCCACCGACCGTATCCGTAAACGGGAGATCGGACATATGGATAGCCGTATTTCTGTCCATGTCATCGTTCATGGTATGGTACAAGACCTTTCCGTTCCCGAGTTTCAATAACTGCGGATTCCAGAAATCCGACGAGTTATCCGGGATCACCGTCGGCGCGGTCGGCCGGGTCGTCATCAGATCCCTGTCGTGGTAATTCGCGATCCACTGGCCGTTCACACAACTGAATTCGACGATTGTGGCATGGTCTCTCATCTGGTAGTCCTGGAAAAATATTATGACGGGGTTATCCGGATTCATGTTCCAGTCTCCCGGTGAAACGATACTGTCCTCCTGGGGTTCTATGAACAACCAGTTTTCGAATACGAGAGGGTTGTCCTTGCCGGGATCATTTTCTTCGCCGCCGACGAACACGGCATTGATCGCGTGATTCGTACCGATGGGAGGGGCGCTATCTGAACCCACTGATACCTGGTACATGGGAATGTTGAACAATGTCTGCCCGTGATTGTAGCGATTCATAAGGTAATGACCGAAGTCGATACGCTCCATCGCGAAATTTATAAACATCTGTCTCGCGTAATCCTTGCATTCGAATGAGGACCCGATATAAGAGTTCAATTCCTTCGTCGTATCTATGGCGATCATTTTCATGACCCAGTCGATACGTTGCTGCCGCGTCATCGGTTCATTCCACCATCCCGAAAGAGAACGTCCTGAAAGCGCGGCGAACAGCGCGGTGATATCGTTCCAATCGATGATTCCGTTACCGTCCACATCCGCCCTGACATTCCCGGGTTCGTATTGACCCACGATCAGGAACAAGAGACTCACATCCGCATCGTCGATCACACCGTCGCAATTCACGTCTCCGCTTCCGTAATAATTCGTCGTCCTCGAAGGCTGGTGATACGGATTCAATCCGTTCCAGAACCTCGATCCCTCGGGTGGTCTGCTCAAATCCTGGATTTGCGCGAACAAACCCGCGGCGACAAAAAAGAAAAGGATGAAAACACATTCTGATCTTTTCATGAATAAATAACTCCTTCCATTAATAATTTTTCGTTTTGAAATGTTCCTAGGGAACATTATTTTTATAATAAATAAAATATTTCCCGTTATTCAATTTTTGTATCAAAGGATTTTTATATACTGCTCTCCATATCTATGGATCACTTCCTTTTCTTTTTGTTTCTCCAAAACAAACAAAAAGCCGGAATGCACATCTGTAATTCTGAATATTGGCATTACATTACATTGGGTACCTATGATAAGCAAAAACCATGCCAGGCTGAAAAAAGGGATTTCTCTGATTGTGAAGGGTTTGACGGGAAAAATGTCTTTTTTATTTTCGTGTTTTCGCGAAAATGCGAATAGTTATTTTTATTTTCGCGAATATCTTAACTCTTCAATAAATGGAAACATAACGCCCCGGATACCATAGAACTCATCTCAGAATCTCCTTCGCATCAAGGGATTCAACCCACGGGGTTTTATCTTTCACGATTGTGATGGTGAATTGTGTTCCCCGTCCCGGTACCGCATCAATACATATCTCCCCCCTGTTCCGTACGCAGCCGGGCCGCTCCCGGGTCCTGGTACTCTTCATCATCAAGATAGCATATTGCGTTGGGTCGTGTCAGTGAGCTTTTCGTTTCCCCGGTCCGAAAAGCGGGGTTCGTGCCCGGTTTCCACGACGCTCATTGAAACAACCGTGAATTTCGATTATCTTGCATTAACCGATTGACTATTTTTTTTTCTTGATGTAGATTATAAACAAAATGTGCTTCGCTATTTCAACAAACACATATAAGACGCAAAACGAATTCCGCCGGGGCTGTTCTCTCGATTTTCTTACCTGGTACGGCAGAACCCCCTTTCTGTCTGCATGTGCCTCGAAAAAAAACACAGGGAGGCTCATCATGACACTTTCCACAGAAAGAATCGAATTGCGGCACGGAAGATCTCCCTCTTCTTCTGTTTAACAAATAGACTTTTATGATCTTAAAAATTGACCGGTATAGAATCCGGTTTATACAACATCTTTTATTTATTCTTCTCTTCTTTAATGGAGTTTGTTTTTCAGAGGACAACACTGACTCTTTCAATTGGCCCCGGTTCCGGGGTAGTCATGGTAATGGAATCTCGGACTGCAAGGTATGGGATCCTTCCTTGATAAGAGAAAATATGAATTTTCGCTGGACGATTGATGTGGGAGCAGGTTATTCGAATGTCGCGATAAAGGGTACTCATCTGTTTACCCTGGGGAATAAAAAGAAACAGGATACTGTATATTGTATTGATAGTGATAGCGGAGTCATTCGCTGGGAGTACTCCTACTCATGTCCGACCAGGGGGTTTTATCCCGGTACCCGTGCAACACCCATTATCGATGAAGACAGACTTTACACAATGAGCCGTGAAGGACATGTTTTTTGTTTCGATACCCGCTCCGGGAATGTTATATGGAAAAAACATGTGGTAAAGGATTTTCATGCGGAAATTCCCATCTGGGGATTTTCCGGTTCACCGGTTATCCGTGGAAATATTCTCTATCTTAATGCGTGCCGGTTTGGGATCGCCCTGGATAAACGGAACGGCAAAACAGTATGGTCGAGCCCCGAGGGAAAAGCCGGTTATGCGACCCCGGTGTTCTGCACTTTGGATCAAACAGATTCTCTTCTGTTCTTCGGCCATGATGCCCTTTATGCAGTCGAAGCATCCACAGGGAGTTTACTTTGGAACTATTCCTGGGAAACCGAATGGGGAGCGAATACCGCGGACCCTCTTGTATTCGGAAATCATGTATTTATTTCATCACATTATGGAATGGGAAGTGTGTGTCTGGAAATAAAAGGCAATACACCATCTCTTTGCTGGAAATTGGAAAAGGTAAGCAGTCACTTTCCGGGTTTTATTTACAGCCGGGGATTTATCTACGGAAACGACGGAACAGCGGGAAAAGGGAGGTATTGCTGTATTAATGCGGAAACCGGGAATGTAATGTGGTCCGCTTCTCTCGGTTTCGGGACACTGACAGCGACAGATAAACATTTAATTTTCCTTACTGAACTTGGGTATCTTTCAGTAGCAGAAATTAATACATCCACATATAAAGTAATCGCGAAAACAAGGATAAAGGGAGGCATTTTTTTTACGGAACCTGTTCTTTGCAGCGGATTTCTATTTATACGGGAAAGAAGAGGAATGCTCTCCTGCATCGATCTTCGAAAACAGAAGTAACAAATTTGTGCCATACTCAACTGTTTGGAGTTTGTCAGTATATATTTTATTCTTGACAACCTAATAAAATCTCTTATAGTGTATAATAGTGTTTTGACCACTATAGTTTAAATCAATTTTTAGATATTACAAGGCATCTATTATTGAATAGAATCGTCAAAACACGCAAGCTTTGACCGAATTTTTAATGAATATGAAAATTTTGCGAACCAATTATAAAAAAAAATATTCATTTTTTGAAAAGATATCTGAAAATTTTATGTGCGTTTACAAAATGGAGTTTTTAGATTGATCCATAATGTAAGCCCCTGGGGAGTTGCATATGTTTTTTAAATGGATAGCTAAATTTATAATAGCCATTAATGCCAATACTAAACCGGGTCAGCTATCCGGTGGTATTGCCTGTGCCATGGTTCTCTCTTTTTTACCGGTAAACCTGTTCTGGTTCACTATATTCTTCATCATTTTCTTTATTAAAATTAATACAGGTGTTATGTTTATTTTTCTGGGAATTTTCGGATTACTGAGCCCGTTATTGACAGACGCATTCAATACTATCGGTTTTACCCTCGCCTACTTACCGGGGATTTATGACTTTTTAATGTGGATTAATAATATCCCTGTTATCTCACTCATGGGGATAGATTACACCCTGACTCTCGGGGGACTGGCCTGTGGTATCGTACTCTTTGTCCCTGTTTATCTGCTTTTTAATCTTCTTATTAAAATGTATAGAAAGCTGGTGAGAGACAGACTTGCAAAGACTAAAATAATCAAAAGACTGCTTTTGATTCCGGTTATTGCAAAACTCGCAGAAGCAGTCCGTGCTGCTTATACTATGTATGTGACATCGGTTTAAACAAGGAGTTATGGAATGGGAAAGAAACTACCGAAACCACCGAAATTATTTTTAAAGCAGTATAAAGAGAAGGATTTTAATGCAAAAATTCTCTCCAGGACATTCATGGAAAAGGATAAAGAGTTACTTCTTTCTCTTTTTAATAAAGATAAAGAGAATATCTATTCCATAAAGAGCGGCTATTCAAAGGATGATGTAAAACAACTTAAAATCATAGCCAAAGCAATTAAGAAAAATACCGGTGTCGTTCAAAAAGGCAAGTTGATTGTTTTTCTCGTCATAATCGGGGCTGCCCTCCTCTTTAACTTTATTTTTAAGGATTCACTTTTACGCGATGCCCTTGAAAAGGGTATGGTTGCGGTTTTTCAGGCAAAATCGGCAGTATCCGGGCTCTCATTCGATATTTTGGGGGCTGATATATCAATTTCAGGATGTGTGATCGGGGACAGTACAAAACCATTTAAGAATCTTATTCAACTTGGAAAAACGGAAATCGATCTGAATATGACGGAACTCCTTAAAGGGAAATTTGTTGTTACCAATATAGAATGCCAGGACATACAATTCGGAACTCCCCGGACGGACTCGGCACGTATTGCTCAACAGGGGACTTCTCCGGAACCCGGGGAGGAACAGGGAACCCCGGAAGAAAGTAAAGAAGAGTTTATTCCGGATCTCAAGGGAATAGATACCGATGCCATCATCGAAAAAGAAATGTCAAATCTTAAAAGCCCGGGAAAAATTACGGAAATAAATGAAACCCTCGGGACAATGACAAATAAATGGAGCGATACTGTAACCGCATATGAGAAAGATATAGAAGAGCTTGGTCAATCAATAGAAGCAGTAAAAAAAATAGATATAAAGAAGATAAAAACTATTCCCGATGCGGAAAAAGCATATACGACAATTAATTCGGCAGCAAAAAAAGCAACGAAATTTAAAAATGCAATCACACAAACTCAGAGTGAGATAAAAAAAGATCTCGCATATGTGGAAGCAGAATCAAAACAAATCGGGGCATCCATAGAAAATGATTATAATTATCTCCTTTCTTTTGTGAAAGCCCCGGAACAGGGAGCAAAACGGATTTTTTCTTCCATTGCGGAGGATTTTCTGAAAGCACAATGTGGTGAATTTTATACCTATGGTATGAAAGGTCTGGATGTTATCAAGAATCTGGATTTTGGCAAGAAAAAAAAGGAGAAAAAGGAAAAGGCTCCTCCGGGAGAGGGATATAAAATAGAGTTTCCGGGAAATGCATATCCGAATTTTCTCATCGAAAAAGCCTCTTTTTCAATCGGGGATACGGCAAGTACCGATTATATGTCAGTCCGGTTAGAAAATATCTCAAGTGCACCGGAGCTCACTCACAAACCATCGACGGCCCAGGTCTTTTTTAAAGCCGGAACTCAGGAGACTTCATTTGACGGATCCGTTGATATCCGGAAGGAGAGCGAAGAAATGCTTTCGCTTACGTTTAAGACAAGCAACTATCCCCTTGACTTGTCATCCGGACTCGAACTTCTTGGAATCAGGCAGTATAGCTCGGATGCTACTTTTTCAACGGAATTTAAAATTCTAAAAGAAAATAAAACTCTTGGTAATATTTTTTTATCGTTAAAAAATATTTCTCTTAGCCTTGTGGATGAAAAGAATGAAATCAGCAGGAATATAAAAGAAATCCTGACACAAGCACAAGAGGTCACCATAGAAGCAGGATATTCGGTAAAGGATGATGATTCAATTGCGATAAATGCTTCCAGTAATATCGATAAACTAATAGCCGACCGCGTCGGCAAGATGATAGAAGAATTAATCCGGGATGCAAAAACGATGCTTGTGAATAAATTAGATTCATTACTGGAAGAATCATTAAAGAAAAATAAAACCTTATATTCGGCATTTACGGAAATTAAAAGTTTGTTAGATGGTGATGTGAAGGATGTTGATGGATTTCAGGCAGTAATCGACGGCAAGTTTAAAGCTCTGGAGGCAAAGAAAAAGCAAATCCTGAAAGAGATAGAGGATAAAGCGAAAGATACTGTTAAAGACCTGATTCCTAAAATCGGATTATAATAGAATGGAGACGATGTGTGAGTGATTATGATGGAATTCCCTGTGATGCCCATGACTATGAATTGCTGAAAAAATTGGAAGAAAAAACGGGAAAACAATTTCCTGTTGCGGACTCTCTCTCTCAATGGCAGGAAGCACGCTTTGAAAAGGGGGTTGTTATCAGGGATGGTAAAGTAATTGCTTTGGATCTTTCATATAAAGCTCTGCGAACCTTGCCGGAAGCAGTAATGGAACTTACCAGCCTTATTGCACTTGATCTAAAAGGAAATACATTTAAAAACACTCCTCATAATATAGGTGTTTTAAAATGCTTAAAATACTTAAGCTTAAGTAATACGGGAATAAAAACATTTCCCCGCACCCTCCTTGAACTTGTCCATTTACATGAACTGGAATTATCGGGTAATGAACAATTACAAAGTTTGCCAAAGGACATCGAACTCCTTGCTGATCTTCGAATTCTTAATATCAGCTTTTGCGGGATTTTATCTTTACCTGCGGGGTTTGTGAAATTAAAAAACCTTACTTCTTTTTATGGCGGCGGTAATAAAATGACATCTCTTCCGGAAGAAATCGGAGATCTTGAAAACCTTGAACATCTTGATCTTAAGGAAAATAAACTTACGATGTTGCCGGAAAGTATATCCATGCTTTCTCATCTTCGTGTTCTTGATTTATCACAGAATAATTTTTCTGCATTCCCCCAATCCGTGACAAAATGCGGAAGTTTAATTAAATTGGGATTTGCCGCAAACCAGGTTAAAAATATTCCGGATTCAATAGGTGATCTTAATAATTTGGAATATCTTAATGTGACTGATTGTGAACTCCTGTCTTTACCGGATTCAATAAAAAGACTTGAAAAATTAAAAGAATTATATATTTCCTGGAATAAATTCGAAGACCTCCCCCCCATTATCGGGGAGCTCGTTCATCTTGTAAAATTGGATGCCAGCAATTGTTTTATTTCTTTTCTTCCTCCTTCCTTCTGCAATCTTACCGAGCTCAAACATCTGAATCTGCTTAACAATAACCTTGAAATTTTTCCGGAAATTATTTTTTCCCTGCATCATTTGGAAAAACTGAACATGATGAGTAATCATATTGTATCCCTTCCTGAAAAGATAAACAGTCTGTCACATCTTAAGGAACTTAATCTGGAGGATAATGCTCTTACGGAGCTCCCGGAATCTATCTGTGAATTATCCGAACTTAAAAATTTGATACTTTCTTATAATAAACTCCGGAAAGTACCGCCGGGTTTTTCAAATATTGATACCCTCTATACTCTGGAACTTGACGGCAATGAATGGACGGATTTTTATAAAAACCATATTATACGTGAGACAACGGCACTTACTCTCATGCAACTTGAACGTTTAAATGAGTTTATATCAACTCTTATTGAAAAGATAGAACAGAGCCAGCCTTTGGATGATTTTGACAGAGCATATCCGTATTACCACGACTATAAAGATATTCTCACCATAAAATGCAGAGAGTACGATAATGCAACGTCGAAGGAAGTCTTTTCGATTTTGTCATCCTTAGCTTAAAAGACATATATTCCCCGGAAGGCCTCGAAGGTATTGACAGCGGCACCAAGGAGTTCTTCTTTGAGACAAATCTCATCGCAGAGCATCATCCTGTGATACCCGATATCGTAGAGCCATGCAAGCTGAAGCAGGTCCGCACATGCGGGTACCGGTTTATTTACAAGCGAAAGCAGCATTCTGGAACCTGCGAATGCTTCTGGGTCTCTGTTGATAATGAGTTTTAAAGCGGCCATCATATGGTGGGGTTTGTCTATCTCCACATAGAGGTCCCCGCAGGCAGCCATAAGGATGAGATCCGGATCTTTTTTAAACTCTGTTGCGACATAATCCAGCCCTTTTTTATTCTCGATTTTTGCGACAATTGTACCGTCTCCAACATGTTCACGAAACTCGTCTATGTCAGATGCTTTTTCCACATATGAAAGACACCATTTGCTGAATCCCGCTTGTTTTGCTTTACTGATTTTTTCAATTTCATAATCGAGTAATACAGGACCCGAAACATCAAGGCTCGGATGCCGAATGTGGATGGATTCGCCCGGATAGACATTATATTCCGGCCCGCCCTCAAAAATAAGGTGGCGTTTATCCGCCACCTTGATACATAATGCATGGTCTTCCCCCCCTTTAAAGAGTATGGGTACCGGTGTCTTCACCGTTATAGGGTGATTAAGGGTGAGTTCCAGATGATCCGGGTATGACATCACATCCGTTACCCGTAATTGTTTACCTTTTATATCAAATAGAAAGGGCACGGGATTATCGATTGTTTTTAGAATATTCAGGTCTGCGTCAAGTTCCTGAGTATGTATCATCGCACTATTGAGTCTGATGCCGGCAAGGCGGTCATCAATGGCAAATCGGCTGAAATGAGGAAATGTCGGCCAGAGGGAAACGAATAATTCACACGTGTTCATCATATATACCTGCTGTCATTTCTTGCTTTTTTTTGAAGGTGATTTCTTCTTTGGAGTACTCGTATCCTTCCTGGTTGCTGTTTTCTCTTTTTTGGAAGCGGCTGCGGTTTTCTTCGTTCGGGCTGGCGTTTTCTTTGCATCAGTTGTTGTTTTTTTCGTTGCGGTGGTTTTCTTTGAAGCAGCCGTTGTTTTTTTCGTCCCGGCAGTCTTATTTGCATCAGTTGTCGTTTTCTTCGTCCCTGCCGTCTTATTTGGAGCAGCCGTTGTTTTCTTCGTTGCGGTGGTTTTCTTTGAAGGAGCCGTTGTTTTCTTCGTGTCTGCCGTCTTCTTGGAAGCAGCCGTTGTTTTTTTCGTCCCGGCAGTCTTCTTTGCATCAGTTGTCGTTTTCTTCGTTGCGGTGGTTTTCTTTGAAGCAGTCGTTGTTTTCTTCGTGCCGGCCGTCTTCTTTGAAGGAGCCGTTGTTTTCTTCGTGCCGGCCGTCTTCTTTGAAGGAGCCGTTGTTTTCTTCGTGCCGGCCACAACTTTCTTGGAAGTATCTGTGGTTTTCTTCCTCCCGGGTGCCGCCTTCCTGGCAGCAGTCGTGGTCTTCTTTGTCCCGGCTGAAACCTTCCCGGAAACATCCGTGGGTTTTTTGTCTTCCGGAGGAGCATCAATAAGTTTCTTCATACTTGTCGTACCTGTTTTGCCGGGAGTTTTGATTCCCTTTGAGATAAGTGGTTTCGATGTTTTGGTGGTACTCTTCGTCGTGGTTGTTACGGATTTAGCCGATGTCGTATCTTTTGAATCCGGTGAAGAAATCCCGAGGATCGTGTGAAGACCTTTCATCGCTGTTTTTACCTGGTCCGGTTTCTGGCGCTGAGTGATCTCCTCCTGAAAATATTTTATCTTGCCTGTTTCTTTGGCAAGAATACCGAAGATAACATCGACAATTCGTTCGGCATTGGGAAGAAAAGCCATATGATCTTCTCCCAGGACATCCGCCCATTGTTTATGGATTTTCATATCGGCGGAACTCATTTTGTCACCGCCTGTTTTGGAATATGGCTGACGTATGCAGTAGACCGCGAATTTTTGTTGTAATGCCCGGAGAACATCGGCATAACTCGTTCTCTTTTCGAGGTTTGTCCGTGTCCAGCGCTTTGCCTGGGCAGTATCGACAAATTCATATAATCCCTCATCACCGATAAAAATAATAATCGGATTAAGAGCATTGGGCATTTTGACATGATTTGCGTAGTAGAGAGCCCCAAGTTCGTATGTCTCCATGCTCTGGCCCCCCCCGCCTCCTTCAATTATGAGTTCTTCCAGCTCTTTTTTCAGATCAAGGCCTTTTACGAAAGGACGTACCTGCAGAGGATAATTATCCGAATATGCATCGCCGATGGCTGCAAAACTGATCTCCAGATCATCTCCAAGATATTCTTTTCCTTCCAGATCGAGATAGGGGCATTTGGAAAAGATGGTTGCCGGGGATTCTCCCATTGAACCGGTGACATCACACGCGACAACCAGCGGTGCCTTACTTTCCGTAACTAATTCCACCGGAACAAGTTTATCCGGATTAACACTTTTTTTTACCGCATCCGAATAACTGCGGCCGACATGAATATCATATTTTTGCTTCGCGGATTTAAAATCATGTCCTTTCCATGGTCCCGGATCCCAATCACCTGCTTCTGACATAGCTTCCTCCTAAAAAATAAAATTTTACTTGAATTGAAAGCAAAAATCTTTAATTATATTGATTTCTGCAATAGCTCCTGCTTCTAAAAATTTGGAATTGGTTTCATCTCCGACCGCCGTCGTCCGAAAAGTTTCAGCCGTAAATCGGCAATTGAATCGGTAAAATCTTCAATTTCCCATCCCGGGCGTGAAAGCACATCCCGTACAAGGAACCTCCTTAGAAACGAACAAAGCTCATCAGGCACTGTTTCAGGTACTTCCTTTGTTGCCACATCACCGCCCAGTGCATAAATCATGGTCATGGCAAGACTGTAAAAATCCGACCGGGGAATGAGAACATTCCCGGCCATCTGTTCCGGTGAGGCATAATAGGGTGTGTAGCCGATGTTTTTTGCATCGCTTTTAGGCCGGATCATGGCGAGTCCGTAATCCACAAGTACAACCGTATGACTTGACGGCTGCATTATAATATTCTGGGGTTTAACATCCCCGTGAACGACGCCATGATAATGAAGGTATTTTAAGATATTCAGAGTCCGCTCCATGACCCAGCAGACATGTTCGGGGTCAAGACGGGTGTTTTTTTCAATAATTTTTGCAAGGGTGGGACCGGGAATATAACTCATGACAATCGCGTAGCTCCCGTCATCCAGCCGCACAAGGTCCCTGATTGCGGGAATCCCGAAGTGCCTGAGATCCCAGATAGCCCGGGCTTCATCCATAAGTATTTCCGCGTCCTGGGGGGAAATATTTATTCCATGTTTGATGCATACCGGGGTTTTAAGTTTGATATGTTCTCCCCTGTATGTGCGTCCGAATCCTCCTTCCGCGATAAGTTCAAGTACCCGGAAACCCCCGATATCTGTCTCTTCAAGATCGTTTCGTTCTTTATCATAGGCCTCCCGCTTTTTTTTATCCAGGAGGATTTCTTTTGCATTATTAATCACTTTCGCGATTTTTTGGTCACCATCTGTTTTATCAGGATGATATTCCTGAATAAGTACTTTATAAGCCGCATTAATAACTTCCGGTCTGGCCCTGGGGCTTACTTCGAGGATATCATATAGATTACCGGAAAGATCATCTCCCATTATAATTCCTTTCTTCCTGTCCGTGTTTTGTGAAATAAATGAGTAACAAATTAAAATTTAATGCTACCATTAAAATTATAGTAAATCTTGCGGTATTTTCAAGTGAATCTATTTTCAATTTGATATTATTACAGGTGTGGTACTGCCACATTTTTTATTTATGTGAAACTGATTTTATTTCATTTTTTATCTGCCGGCATAGCTCTATATATAGAAAACGTTTTTGCATATAAGTCATGTGGTTTTGTGTATTCCTGTTTTTTCCTGATTTCCGATAATAGAAATTTTATTCTCCCGATAGCGATACTTTTTTCACCTGCCTTCAGATCTGCTTCAGGTCTCACGGAAAGGTTTTTTACCTTGAGTTTTCCTTCCGGATATATGAGAGAGAAGGTCTCTTCGTTGTCCCCTTTCAGGTGTCTGTCAATAAAATGGGCAAGTTCAATAAAAAATTCATCGTTAAGGATAAAATCGCCTTTTCGTACCTTCTCATAGATGAAAAAAAGACCACGGGATGTACTCTGGCTGTGGGCTTTAAAATCATCAACCCGTTCAAAATCGGTCCGTGTGTCCCGCTTGAGTGTGCCGATAGTCGTTGAAAGGGAGAGCAGCCTTTTCCGGATGGCAGCTATGGCCGGTTCCCCGGTATCAATCCCGATCCATCTTCTTTTTAGTTTTTCAGCGACAGCGAGGGTTGTCCCTGATCCGGCAAAGGCATCGAGAACAATGTCTCCTTTGCCGGAAGAAGCTCTTATAATACGTTCAAGGAGTTTCTCGGGTTTTTGGGTCGGGTAATGACCGGAGCTCCCGCGCTCAGGATCTTTTTGCTGCAAATGACTTATATCATCCCACACATCATCGGGTGTGAGGCGGGTGTCCTCATAATAGGTGTATTCTTTATTTCCCGAATTTATAGACCAATACACCCTGCCGTCGGGA
Source organism: Spirochaetales bacterium (assembly GCA_016934975.1). Lineage (GTDB taxonomy): Bacteria > Spirochaetota > Spirochaetia > SZUA-6 > JAFGRV01 > JAFGRV01. The sequence continues at coordinate 37,230 of JAFGRV010000380.1, forward strand.
TCAACATTCCGCTTCATATTATTTCTTTTTTGTCTTCCCCAGGGTAATCCGATTTCATGTTGATGAAAAACCGCTTTTTTTCCTTTTTTATAGAAATAGAGAGCGGCATGTTTCCGGGCATAATAGGTTTCCGGTCTTCCCCCGGAGGAATAATACCAGATACACTCATTAAGAAAATTTTCCGGGCCGAAAACTTCATCCATGATTATTTTGATATAATGACCGAATCTCCAGTCTATATGTAGATAAATAGAGCCGTTATCAGCAAGAATTTCTTTTAACAATATAAGTCGTATCCGTAAAAACTCAAGAAATGCGGCGCCGGTCATCGTGTCTTTATATGCCTTTTGATTCTGTTGTTTAAATTCCTTTTTTGTCGCAAAGGGCGGATCAATATAGATAAGGGTTATCCTGTTTTTTGTCATGAGACGATCCCGGTTTTGCTGGTCATCATAGATTGTTTTTAAAACAGAGAGGTTGTCCCCGTGGATGAGCATATTTGCCCATGAATCATCAAAAGTGTTTTCGCCGTGAAACTCCTCGATTTTTTTAAGGAGAGCCGGGGGAGTCGTGTTGATAATGTTTTCTTTTGATAATTTGCCGGAATAAACTAATTCATATTCTCCGTTTGCTGCAATACCGATAAGCATATCATTTATCATAAGAAAAACCATAATATAGGATGAAGTGTATTTTTACAAGCGTTTTTTTCCGGTGAGGGAGGTAATCCCTCACATAAGAAAGCCACCGGCGTGACCTGAGTGAATTGTGAAGCTGATTCTTTGTTCTCATCAACCTCATAAAAAGCCCGGATGAGCTTGTTGAATTCAGATCATTACTGGTATATTGTAATGATATCTGCAAAAGGAGATATACTATGAGTCATGATCATGATCATTCTCATTCACACGATAATGTAAAGAGTTTACGCGTTGTATTTTTTCTCAATTTCTTTTTTACCCTTGTGGAGATCGCCGGGGGGCTTTTTACCAATAGCCTTGCGATTCTTTCGGATGCTCTCCACGACCTTGGAGATACCTTTTCATTAGGACTTGCCTGGTATCTGGAGAAACTCTCGGAGAAAAAGAGGACAAATCGTTTTACCTTCGGATATAAGCGATTTTCCCTTCTCGGGGCCTTCATATCTGCTCTTATCCTCATTTCCGGATCAATTTTTATTGTTATTAATGCCATACCCCGGATCCTGCATCCCGAACCAATTCGTCCGTTCTGGATGCTCATCTTTGCACTTGTGGGAATTGGTGTGAACGGCCTTGCGGTACTACGCCTGCGGAAAGGAAAAAAACTGAATCAGCGGGTCGTTATGCTTCACCTTCTTGAAGATGTCCTCGGGTGGGCGGCGGTCCTTGTGGGAAGTATTTTTATCCTGATATTTAATTTCGTCATTATCGATCCGATCCTTTCCCTCGTAATCTCCCTTTTCATTTTATGGAAAACCTTGCGTCATTTCTTAAGAACCGCTCAAATCTTTCTCCAGTCCACACCCTCTCATATTGAAATACAGAAAATAGAAGCAGAGATAAATGCAATAGAAAAAGTTAAAAAAGCCCATGATATTCATATCTGGTCCCTTGATGGCTCCGCTCATGTGGCGAGCCTTCATCTTGTAATGGAGAACAATCTGTCCCCGGATGAAATCATCGGTATAAAACAGGCCTGCAGGATTATTCTTAAAGAGCATCATGTCGATCATGTCACCATCGAGACGGAACTGGAAACAGAGAGTTGTTTACAGACAGATTGTTAAATGTTCTTTTTGGCTTAATCTAAAGTGTATCGTGATTATTCTGTTCCGGTTTTGTGGTAAATTATTTCTTTACACTCTCATACCTGTAAAAAGCTGAAATGCTACAGTCCGGACAATACGTTATTGAATAAACAACGAGTTTATGCTATATTATTAACAGGAGTTTATATGACTACAAAAACATTAACACTTGAGATACCCGGGGATATTATTATATCGTTAAATGAAAATGAACAAGAATTTTCAAACCAAATGAAATTGTATACAGCTTTATTATTATTTCAGGAACAAAAATTATCCATTGGAAAAGC
>JAFGRV010000381.1 GCA_016934975.1 Spirochaetales bacterium
AACTTCGTTGAATTCCTATTGTAGTTTTATTGAGGTGTATTTCAACTTCGTTGAATTCCTATTGTAGTTTTATTGAGGTGTATTTCATTTCATTGTACAATAATTAATTAAGAGTACTGAATTAATGAAAGGAAATGACAAACTCTAAACATGGGAGTATTGTATGAAAAAAGCAATTACATATGTCTTGGTTATTTTCCTGCTTGTATATGCATCAACCTATACCCTCCTGGCTTCACCGAAGGCAGAGGCATGGGATGTATGGAAAACCTACGACAACTCTTCGGACACAAAGGTTGATCATTCTCTCTACCAAAGGTTTCTTAACAAATATGTAATTGTTCCGGAGGATTTATCTGCCCCGGAAAAGGGAATAATAACCGTAAATTATTCGGGTGTATCACAAGCAGATAAAGCATCACTTACTTCATATATAGATTATATGGGTACGACAATTGTATCGAAACTGAATAGAGATGAACAAAAAGCATATTGGATAAATTTATATAATGCTCTCACTATTATGCTTATTCTCGATCATTATCCCGTTACAAGTATACGGAATATAAAACCGAACATTGCTTCTTTCGGTCCATGGGATATGCACCTTATAAAAGTCGAAGGTCTTGAAATTTCACTCAATGATATTGAACATAGAATTCTCCGTCCCCTCTGGAAAGATCCCCGTATTCATTTTGCCGTTAATTGCGCAAGCACCGGCTGTCCGGACCTGCAACCTGTCGCTTTTACCCGGGATAACCTGGAAACTCTCCTGAACAAAGGCGCAATTGACTATATCAATCACCAGCGTGGGGTCATGATCAAAAAAAATAACCTGAAACTATCAAGTATATTTGATTGGTATTATTCTGATTTTGCAAAAACAAAAAAGGGTGTGATTGATTTTCTCATTCTCTATGCTGATACAAACCTCGCTACCGCATTAAAGAAGTTTAAAGGATCAATAAGCTATTCCTATGACTGGTCCTTAAACGAAAAAAAATAGTCTTTTTTTACGATGAGAAAGGATCTTTATCATGAATAAATTATTTTTAACAACACTCTTCATCATTTTATCTTTTCCGGTTATAAGTATGGGAAATTATGATTCCTTTGATTCCATGGTCACGAGCCTCCTCAAAGAATCGGTGCCCATCATGAAAGCAGAGACTCTCTATAATCTTTTACAGACAAATACAACTCTCACAATTCTTGATACACGGGAATTAAAGGAATTTAAGGTGAGTCATATTAAAGATGCGAAGTTTGCCGGGTATAAATCTTTTTCTATTGATGCGGTAAAAGATATCCCCAAAGATTCGTTGATTATCATCTATTGTTCTGTCGGCTACAGGAGTGAACGGATTGGCGAACTCCTTGGGAAAGCCGGGTTTCAGAATGTGTATAATCTTTATGGCGGTATCTTCGACTGGTATAACAAGGGTTTTCCTGTGTATAATGAAGTGAGTATCACTGATACAATTCACGGTTACTCAAAATCATGGGGTAAATGGATATCCACCGGGAATGTTGTTTACTGATACGTGTAAATTCCGCTTCAATAATTATGTGAGGGTACTAAAATAAAACAGGAAAGACTTCGAGAATTCGCAGATAATTTATTTTTATTTATCTAAGAAGAGTTCTGTTATCGATGAAATTATATCCTCTTTTTTCTCCCCTGATTTCTTTTTTAAGAGAAAAAAGAGTTCACGGTTTCCTTTTGTACCTGCTATGGGGGATAATTCAACACGGGAAACATAAACATCTTGAGAATATAATTTCCTCACAAGATGTGTACAAATTTCAATAAGAGTCTCTGTTTTTTTTATTATTCCATTAAACCCGGGATCGGGGTTTTCCCATTCAAACTGCGGCTTGATTAAAGCGATAAGAGTATCTGAAATTGTAAGGTCAAGGATATGTGTTGCCGCACCCACTACAGATCGAAAAGAGAGATCACAAACAGCAGCATGGGGTTGTGGGTCAAGAGAACCTTTTTGAATAGTGAAAATATTGGTTTGCTCATAAACACAGACCCGCGGATCTATTCGTAATGAATAGGCAAGTTGATTGTAACCGACATCCACTGAGTATACTAAACCGGCGCCATGTTTTAAAAGACAATCGGTAAAACCGCCGGTAGAAGCCCCTGCATCAATATATACTTTGTTTTCGACTTCTATATTCCATTTTTCAAGAACATGAGCCAGTTTCACACCACCTCTGGAAACATATTTTTTGTATTTAAAAATAATATCCGAAGAAACGGGAACGAGACGGTTCTTATCACAAATTTTTTCATTATTTATATAGACTTCTCCGCACAGAATTCCTGCAAACAATTCCTTATGTGGGATTTCAGGAAATTTAAGTTTAAGAAGATTTATTAACGGAATCTTTTTCTTATTCACACTATAAAAATTTATTACACTTTGGATTTTTCAAAAATACGTTCGATGGAAAGTGTTTTTCCCGTATCGATATCAATCTCAAGGAGGACTCCCATAATATCAGCCGGAGAATCTTCCACCTCCATTTTTAAAGGCATCTGTGTAAGATTTTTCCTGATGACAATATCCTTGCGCATTCCAATGATACTTTCAGAGGGACCTGTCATTCCAATATCGGTAATATAACCTGTACCACCGGGTAAGATACGTTCATCTGCGGTCTGGACGTGGGTATGTGTTCCCACCAGAGCAGAGATAGAACCGTCGAGATATAATCCCAAAGCTTCTTTTTCTTCGGGCCATTCTGCGTGAAAATCGACAATAAGTACCTTGGTCTGCTTTCGCAGCCGCTGACATATTTCCTTCCCGATAAGAAAAGGGCAACGAATAGAGGACATAAATACCCGCCCTTCCAGGTTGACTATTCCGATTTTAACATTATCGATCTCGACAATACAAGATCCTTTTCCCGGAACTCCCAAGGGATAATTCTCAGGACGAAGCAGATACATAGAATTATCAAGATAGCTATGAATTGAGGTTTGCTGCCAGATATGGTTTCCCGAAGTAATAGCATTAACACCATTGGAAAAAAACATATCACAGAGTTCCGGAGTTATTCCGCGTCCATCGGAGGCATTTTCACCGTTAACAATGATAACATTGGCTTTTTTTGATTTTTTTAGTCCCTGCAGGTGTGCAAAAATTGCCCTGCAGCCGGACTGTCCGACCACATCCCCAAGAACAAGGACTCTTACAGTGTTACTCACACGTTACTTCCTTTTTTTTATATTAGCTCAACCGAAATATTAATTAAACTGCCAGTTACTTGCAATTACAATATTTCCCATGAAAGAAGAGTTGATCATTTCCCGTTGCCAGAAAGAATGAAACACACATTGACAATAATGCAGGTTGTCATGTAATCCCGATTATACTAAAAATATTCTACAACCCCGCTCCATAAAATGTTATATGGAAACCTTTTTAATCGGATATGTAGAAAGTCCTTTATCAACTTAAACCTTTATATCCAAAGGAGGATGCAGGACAACCTCAATTGGAAACAACAAATGCCAAATAGCCGATTATATTTGACTCATTACAAAAAAAATATTTTGATGCAATTGCTTTTAACTATTTACCGCTGATATAATGACAACTTCAACGATTCAAAATGTGGTAATTGCAATAGGCTGAGGTATTTTTGCAACGACATCTCCTCGTTTAAAATAATTAAAAATAGACAGGATGCACAGAATCGACATGAAAAAGTTTTTATCATATCGATTCTGTGCATCCTGCCTGAAAATATAAACACCTTTAATGATAACTATTAACGAGCGTATTCCAATATCCTTGTTTCCCGGATTATTGTTACTTTTATCCGGCCGGGATATTTCAACTCGTCTTCAATTCTTTTCGCTATCTTCTTAGCTAATTCTTTAGCTTCACTATCGTTTACGCTCTCGTTATTTACGATAATACGTAACTCTCTTCCTGCCTGAATTGCATATGACTTTTCTACACCCTCAAAATCATTAGCAATTTTTTCGAGATTTTCCAGACGCTTAAGATAATTATCTAAAGTTTCTCTTCTGGCCCCCGGTCGTGAAGCAGAAATTGCATCGGCTATTTGAACTAATATTGCTTCCAAAGTCGTGGGCTCAATATCATTATGATGAGATCCGATTGCATTAATAACACGTGGATCTTCACCCAATTTTCTCGCTTGCTCCATCCCGACTTCCGCATGATTTCCTTCACTCTCAGTCTCTACACCTTTACCAATATCATGGAGAAGTGCGGCTCTTTTAGCAAGCTCAACATCCGCGCCAATCTCGGAAGCAATCAGGCCGGCTAGAATAGCCACCTCTTTAGAATGCTGCAGTACATTCTGGCCGTAACTGCTGCGAAAATAAAGTCTTCCCAGAACTCGAATTCCTTCAGGTCTGAAGTTATGAATACCAAGCTCAAAAAGAACTTTTTCACCTTCTTCATAAATCTTCTGACCGACTTCCTTTGTCACCTTTTGAACAACTTCCTCGATTCTGGCCGGATGAATCCTGCCATCGGAAATAAGCCGTTCAAGTGACACTTTAGCAATTTCTTTTCTTATCGGATCAAAACATGAAATAACCACTGCTTCCGGGGTATCATCAATGATGACATCTACGCCGGACAGTGTTTCTAATGTCCTGATGTTTCTACCTTCTCTTCCGATAATTCTTCCCTTCATTTCGTCATTAGGAAGACTCACGGAAGTCACAGCTATTTCAGAAGTAGTGTCTGTTGCAATACGCTGAATTATAGAGACAATTATTTCGCGGGCTTTTTTCTCACCAGCAAGTTGTGCTTCCTGCTCGATTCTATTTAATAAAACCTGAGCATCGTGTCGAGCCTCATTTTCAAGGCTTTGAATCAAGACCTTTTTTGCCTCTTCCGCTGAAAAACCGGATATACGTTCAAGTTCACGTCTCCATTTTTCTTGTTTTTCATCTATTTCAGTCTCTTTATCAGATAAATCTCTCTCCCGGTTTGTGATGGCCCTTTCTTGTTTTTCCATCTGGGCCACTTTTCTTTCTAGATTTTCTTCTTTATGAATAAGCCGACGCTCCATTCGCTGCAGCTCATTTCTTCTCTCTCGGGTTTCTCTTTCCAGTTGATTTTTTTCTTTAATCAACTGATCTTTTGTTTCAAGTAAAACCTCTCTTTTCCTAGTCTCAGCTTCTTTTTGAGCCTCTTGGATAATCCTCTTTGCCTTCTGCTCAGAAGAAGTAAGTTGAAATCTGGCATATAGCCATCTTATAATCCAACCTAGAAATATACCGGCGAGAGTACAGATGATGCCGATAATAAATTCCATCATTGTCCTCCACCATATAAATCTTAAAAAATCAATAATATATCAATATAACCCTTTTTTAATTATACTGTCAAGTAACTTTATCAAACAAACCTGAGATTCAAATTTTTGAAGACTTCTTTTATGGATCCCTTTATTTTATTAGAAAATCCAAAAATAAAATATGCATTCTTCTTTTTGAATGTGCCAGGTATAAATAGTACACTATTTATATATTTCTTATCAAAATTACTTAACTTTTCCCTCATAAACTGAATATTTCTCAGGGGTGTATAAATAATGCATACCCTCCTTCTGGAAAAAATTTCAGTACTATATACTGAATCGTTAGAAAATTTAAATAATTCCCG
>JAFGRV010000037.1 GCA_016934975.1 Spirochaetales bacterium
GGTTCCAGTCCAGTTCCAATCCTTTCACCCATAATCCGGCTAACTTACCGTATTTCCTTTTTTCTATCCAGGTATGTACTGCATTTTGTAAATCATCATCGCCTTTAAATACTTCCAGCGCCTCTTTATTCTTATTTACATGTCCTTCATATAGATCTTCTATGTTCTCTACACCTTCCACATATCCTTTCAGCTTATCTCTTACCTCATCCGGTGAACTTACTATAAGCCCCAATCTTTCTTCCATCGCCTCGCGCCCCACTTGCAGGGTGTATATAATATTTCCCAAGTCCGGGTCTTTATTCTTATTTTCTTCCAGATAAGCTAACAGGTTATTCGCCTGTTCCTTTACCTGCTCTCTGCTTCTTGCCGACAGGACAAGTATTGCGGGATTTTTGCTGTTGATTATTATGGAATTTGAAACCGTGTTCTGTTCCGGAATATATTCTTCGATTACAATGTGCGCGTTTGCCCCGCCGAATCCAAATGAACTTATACCCGCTGTTCTTGGGTATTCTTTTTCTTCTCCTTGCTCATTTATTTTTAGTCTTTCCCATTCCCTTAACTCTTGATTTACTATGAACGGACTATTTTCAAAATTTATATTCGGATTTACTATTTTAGAATGCAGCGAGGGTACTATTTTTTTATGTTTTAACTGTAATAATACTTTTGTTACTGCTGCTAAACCCGCTGCACTTTCACAGTGACCAATATTCGATTTAGCCGACCCGATATAACAATATTGGGTCAGTTGAGTATATTTTGAAAATGCCTTTACTAAACCTTCTATTTCTATCGGATCTCCTAATACCGTTCCCGTTCCATGTGCCTCAATATAACTTATCATTCGAGGATTTACATTTGATCTCCGGTAAGCTTCTGCTATTAATTCCGATTGTGCTTTCGGGCTCGGGACTGTATATCCATTTGTTTTTCCTCCCGCATTTATCATACTCCCCTTTATCACGCCATAGATATGATCTTTATCCCCTATAGCTTTATTCAATGGTTTTAATAGAATTGCTCCGACACCTTCTCCATCAATAAAGCCATCTGCATTCGCTCCGAAGGATTTACATGTATCACCGGCAGATAACATATTCAGGCCGCTTAATTCTATATAATGCCTGGGAGAATTTATTAGATTTACTCCTCCCGCGATTGCACATTCGCTGGTTCCGGAATATAGACTTTCTAAAGCAAGATGAATTGCCGTTAAGGAAGATGAACAGGCCGTATCTACCGCCATGCTTGGTCCGTAAAAGTCAAATAAATAAGATATTCTATTTGCTATTGACCAATACGCCGGTGAAGTTGAATAGTCATTATTCATTACTCCTGCAAATACTCCAACTTTCCTGCTCTCGCATATTTCTTTTGGTTGATACCCGGCATCCTGAATACAAGCATATGCCATTTCCAGGAACAATCTTTCCTGCGGGTCCATTACCATAGCTTCCTTCGGTGATATCCTGAAAAATAGCGGATCAAACTTATCAATATCTTCTATAAATCCCCCCCATTTACTATAAATCTTCCCTTTTTTTCCTTTTTCTTCATCATAATATTCCTGCCAATCCCACCTGTCTGCCGGAATTTCTGTAATACAGTTCCGGCCTGTCATGAGATTTTCCCAATATTCATTAATATTTTTTGCACCAGGATATTTCCCCGCAATCCCAATGACCGCGATATCTTGTATTTTATTTTGGTTTGTTTCCGTTCTGGGCAGCGACCTATATCTTCTTCGTTTTAATTGATTCGGAAAGATGTCACTATCAATCTCCTCTTTTTTAAAATCATCTTTTACTTTCAGTATTTGATTTTCTATAGCAAATAATTTCACCACATTCTGTTTTTGTGTATTCAATAAATGATCTATTATGGAGTTTATTGTTTGAAATTCAAAAAACATCGTACTATTTATATTTCTGAAATTTTTACTTAAGATATTTGTTAACTGTACTATGAGAATAGAATCCAGCCCATATTTTCCGAGTTGTTCATCCGCATAAATTTTCCGGACAGGTATTTTAAGTGTTTTACTTATCACCTGTTTCATATAGTTAACGGCTTTCTCTTTCAGTAACTCAATATTTGATTCGTATTTATCCGGGAAAGTCAGTTCCTTCACATTATGTTTTATCCCGCTATTTCTTTCACTCGTTTGTAAAGAAATGGAATCTGATTTTTCAACGACATTTCTCTGCTGCCTTACAACTCCATTACTTGCCGCAATAATAATCTGCTGTCCCGATTTATGAGATTCCTCTGCCGGGAAAAAAACATCACAAAAACCCTCTTCTTCCAATACTTTCCGCCATGTATCCGGATACAATCCGGGCCCACCCGGGATTCTCAGAGAACGATCCTCTGCTGCCCACCAGCCTTCCAGAAGTCCGAATGTTAGATGGGAAAATAAACTCCTGTTACTTAACTCCGTTAAAAACAGAATTCCTTGTTTCTTTATGGCTGCTTTTGCATTACGTAAAGTTTTTCTGATATTCTTTGTGGCATGCAAAACATTCGCTGCCAAAACTATGTCATATGTTCCTGCTTCTATCTTCTGGTCTGACAGAGGTAATTCCACATTAAATATGTGAGGACGTAAATAGGGGGCGATTTCCCTGTATTTTTCCTCCGCATACATGAGAAATGCTTTGGAAATATCTGTATAACAGTATTCATTCATATATTTTTGATAGGATTGTAATTTATTAAAAAGCATCACACTGGTTCCGCCGGTTCCTGCTCCTATTTCCAGAATACGTATCATTGCTTTTGGATTTTCGCTTATCCTCTGTTGAACAATTGATATTACCCCATCAGTCACTATTTCATTGTAATAATCTGCAATGGGGTTATTTTTATATATACCTTCTACTAATTCCATAGATGAGTTTGGAAAAAGTATATCTGTAGCCAACACTTTCTTTCTTAAAATATCCGGTAAAGCTTTTAAGCATTTTTCCACTAATGTTATCCGGGGCCCGTTACTATATTCCATATTCCATCCCTGCTTTCCCTTTTCCCATTCATGCCATACATTTTTTAAATCTATTTCATTATTTACCGAATATCTCTCCTCATGTTTTTCCAGATATTTATTCTCTATTAACAGATCTATACTTTCCGTCAGCCACAGTTTATAAAAAGAAGGTAAACCGGATCGGTTTATTACATTTTCGACGTTTGGTTTTTTTCCGGAAAACATATCCAGTGATTGCAGCTGGCACAATAACAGTTTATATAATAAATCAGTTATAGCATCAGATATGATTCTTTCAACGGGTTCTTTTTTTTCCGGTTCACTTTTTTGTTCGGCATATAAATTTCTCAGATTGTTAAAACTTGATGGATTATTGTTTGGGTATAGGCTGATATATTCGCGATTATTAAAACTTTCCATTACACCCGGTTTGGTGACTTTTACATATCCCATCTGGGGGAACGGACTTGCCAGAAAGTTCTCCAGGATTCCCA
>JAFGRV010000382.1 GCA_016934975.1 Spirochaetales bacterium
CTGATTAAATAAGGATGAAGGATAATGACCGGCTATAAGTGGCAGTTATTTTCCGGAATACCTGGCAGAATAAAACGGAATATGCACCAGAAAAGGAACAGTACTCACAACATTCTTTGATATTCATGAAAGCATCGGGAATGTTATTTCAATTTTATCACGAAGTATCGACAAGAATATTGAAATCGATTTGGATTTGAAAGCAAAAAAGGCCATTATACATGGAGATTCTACCCTAATACAAAATGTTATTATGAATTTAGCGATAAATGCAAGGGATGCGATGTCTTTGGGAGGGCGTCTTCTCATCAAGACAAAGAATGTGGAATTAAATGGAGATTATTGTAAAAAAAGTACATTTAATATCACTCCAGGTGAATATATAGAAATATTAATCTCTGATACAGGTGTCGGGATGGATAAAAAAACGATGGATCGAATTTTTGAACCGTTTTTTACAACAAAAAGTGAAGGCAAAGGAACCGGTTTGGGATTAGCGGCGACGTATGGAATTGTAAATGAACATAAAGGCGAGATATATGTAGAGAGTACTCTTAATAAAGGCACCGTATTTACAATCGTTTTACCAATAGCTGTTGATACAATATCGGATACGAAAAAAAAAGAAAGAAAACAAATCGAATCCGGTGAGGGATGTATATTGATAGTTGATGATGAATATATCATTCGTTCGGCTACATCAAAACTTCTTGAAAAAACCGGCTATGAGGTGTTAACGGCAGAAGATGGTATGGAGGCAATTGAAATATATAAGAAAAATATGAATTCTATTGATATTATTTTATTGGATTTGATTATGCCTCATAAAAGCGGGAAAGATACCTATTATGAACTAAAAGCGATAAATTCTGATGTTAAGATTATTATTTCCTCAGGATATACTCCCGATATCAATACGGAAGACCTTTTAAAAGCAGGGGCAAGGGGATTTATCAAGAAACCATATAAGTGGGAAGAACTGGCAATTATTATTAAAAAAGTACTCCAACCTCATTAATGTAAACACTATGACATTTATTTGCTATATATAGACTAAAGCATAGACTAAAGTATAGACTAAAGAGAATTATGAAAAAAGGCAGTGTCGTTCTTCTCATAGCAGGTTCCCTCTTTTTATTATTCTCTTTGGTAGAAACATTTTTGTGTTTCTACGGACCAATCGTCCTTGATGTAAAATCCACGGTTTTTGTCTTTCCCCTCTATACCCCGGAACAGACCCCGGAAACCGGGAGAATAAATGAATATTTTCTTCAGGAATTATCAAAATCGCGGAAATATATAGTTATTGATGAAGCATATGCTCAAAGCAAACTCACTGATCAGGGAAAATCCCTTAGGGAAATCATTAAAAGGCCTTCTATTACGCGATACGCGGAAGCTGCAAAAAAAATCGGTGCGGATAAATTTATTATGGGCTATATCCTGAAAAACGCGGATGGATATGAGCTTTTCATCAATATTTTTATTACTAATATAGAAGAGAGCGTTATAAAAGAAAAATGCATTTCCCCTGATAGTGCCGGAATTCTGGAAAATATGTCCGGATTAATTAAAAAACTTGATGGGGGGGAAAGAAGTTATTCTCTCGATGAAATATTATATTTTTATGCGTTACTATTTTATGCTTTATTCGGACTATTTCTCATTTTTCTATTTATTTTTCCGGATTTTTTTTCCGGATCAAAGAAGATTTCCCGGATTTCATTATCTGTTCTCAGCCGGATTCCCGAATTATTATTTATACTCACCTTGCTTCTCTTTGTTTATGCATTTATTTATGCATTAAATGCGAATATGGATTATGTTCAGAAGTTTATTGCAACCGGGGGGAAGCTGCACCTGGCACAAAGTACAACCCGGGAGCGTATTAATACCGGATTGAGATATATCCCATTATTAGGATTAAGCGGATTTTTCTTTGTATTTATACGAATGAAACCAGTCATCCCTGGATTGCCCAAGATCGGCTCCACTGATTTTAGAATAGTGTGGGCATTACCTTTGACTCTTATCTCTGCTCTTTTTGCTTCCCTATCTCTTCCAAGTTTTTTAGACATCAATGGGTGGCCTGTCCTTGGATTTTTGAGCTTGATTCCCTTCTTCCTTGTCATAGAAAAAAACTCATATTCTGCCAGTGTATTCTATGGGATTATTTTCGGTACCTTTAATACAGTATTTACCAGTTACTGGTTAGGAACCTTTAGCCTGGTCTCTCTCCAGATCGTTATGGTTATTTTTTTATTTTCCTACGTCCTCTTCATGATGCCTGCGGTGTGGTTATATAAACGATCAGGGATGTTCCGATTTCTCGTTTTTCCAATCGCCTGGGTAGCTTTTGACTTTCTCCAATCCATAGGTTTTGCCGGTTATCCCTGGGGCATGATAGGGGTTTCACAGTATAGTTTCCTTCCTCTCATCCAGATTTCCGCGATTACAGGTGTGTGGGGTGTCACCTTTCTTGTTATCCTGGTGAATGCAGTTTTGGCCCACAGTATCGATGCATGGATCACTCATAAACCAAAGCAAATCCTCTTTCCCCTTTCTATGACGGCTTTTATTTTTATAGTAGTATTAATCGGTGGGTTATATTATTTAAATATCAAGGAGAAAGATCTTACTCATCAAA
>JAFGRV010000383.1 GCA_016934975.1 Spirochaetales bacterium
ACCATTAATCATATCCAGACTGATGAAGTAGCCATTACCCTCTCCATCCATCCGGAAGCAGATCCCGAACTTTCCGCGCCCCTCCATACTTGCAACGCAGCGCAGCCGGAAATTTAAATAGGATTTTTTTAGGAGGAATATTTCGTAGCCGCTCTCTGATTTTATGGTAAAGGCTTCCTGGAGGATGCGATAATCGGAAGTAGGATTGTTAAGGAGTTTTTGTACAGGAACCAGTTGTTGAAATGTATCTTTCCGCTTCACCATGTTGTCGAAAAGGCGGAAGGAGGTGAGATGGAGCTGACCATCGTCATTAACAACCAGTTGCTTGGGGGGCGGCAGCAGCCGCTTGTGCTCTTCATCATCACTGTTCATAAAAAAGTTCCAGACAAGATAACAATCTTCCGATTCCTTTAATATCCGGGCCGCGTAATTTCCCTGGGGGAGCAGGAGGTTATCATAACTCGCCCGGTAATCACCGAACAACTCGTCGGAATACCAGTAATGAACCTTAATATCTTCCCGCAAGGCCCCGATGAGGTAGTAGAGATCATTGATTTTATACAATCCCGGGACTTCAATATCATCGTACATATGGGGATAAAAGAGCGGGGGGAGAAATTCAAATTTGTTCGGTTCGGTTTCCTTGAGCACTGCAACACATCCACGGCGGACAACCGGTCCCCCGGCAACCCGTCCGTTGGCTATGAGCAGCCGGATTCCGTTCTCCGTAAAAAAGAAGGGGTCGCGGAAACTCACCCATTGCCGGCCCTCGTCCAGCCTGCCTTCATAGTATTTGCTGTTTATCGAGAGGGGATAGGCCCCGGTAACATCTTTTTCCCAATGATACAGGTCTCCCGAACGGGCGAGTCCGATCCGCTGTATTAAACCGTTTTCCCGCCGTGACAGACCCGTATAAAACATACGCCATTCGCCGGGACGGTCGGGATCCCGGCTGACATGCATGGTCCAGAGCATATCATCATCCCAGGTACCGGGGTCTCCTATAAAAAGGGCATTACGCACCCGCCTCCAGAGAAATCCGTCTTTGCTCACTGCATGGGCAATATAGTCATGATTAGGCAGAACAAGGTGAAAAAGATGATACTCATCTCCATGCCTGATAACATCCACGTCTCCCAATTCCGAAATTTGATAACCGCTCCCGGCGTACATACTCACTCTCCATCGTCTTGAATTTTTAAACCCGCCATATTTCTTTTATTATACCATGCCAGGCCTTCCATGACACCCCTGGTACAGCGCTCCTGTGCGAAATATATGTTATGCGTTCCTTTCAGGTCCGAGAGTTCCTCTTCGTGGTTGCCCACAACGATTCCGTTGATTGATCCTGTCAGCATATCCCGGTCATTCCCGGAATTCCCTGCCGTGTAAATCCGGTCAAAGGGTATCTTCCATTTTGCACTCATATAGCGTACTGCTTTCCCCTTGGAAGCACGATAAGGAATGATATCAATATAAACACCATGCGAAAAAATCAGCGTATAAGCAAGCCGGGCGTTCATTAATTGATTGTGAATCGTCGGCAGGGCTTTTTTGTGAGGAATCTCTTTTGCCTGATCATTAATGATCAGATCATAACTGATTTTAAAACTCCTTTGTGTCTCCGGTTCCGGTTGCAGAGTGATGAAATCCAGTTTATCAAGAACACTCCGGATTTTATCCGGTTTCCAGTCTTTGCTGATATGATTCGCCCATCCCTTATCTGCCAATTCCTCCATACCATAGTAAATCTCAGTTCCTACCGAGGAGATAATAATATCAACCTGCGTAAGCTTCAGTTCCTTGAGCAAGGAGCGGACGGATTCCTCCGGCCTGCCTGTAGCAACACCGAATCCCAGGGTACTATAGTTAATATGATAAAATTTCCGGAAAATATCAATATTCATCTTTTCATCTACGAGCGTATCGTCCAGGTCTGTGATAAACAGGTAATCAATTTTACTAAGGCGTTTCCCGATATTTTTTTCCTTCGAGGTCATTACATTGATTTCCTCCTTCGAGGCTTCCCGTAATGTGGATATATATGTGAGATAGCGTGTACAATGGGATTCCCAGGAATAATACTGACGCACTTTCTCGATCCCATTTCGTGAGAGTCGGTTCCATTCTTCCTGGTTCAGGATTATATCCTTGATCGCCTGAACAAGGCTTTCCGTATCATTCATGTCGATGAGTTTCCCATTATCGCAGTTACTGATAATGTCTTTGGGACCGCCTTTATTTGAGGCAATGATCGGCAGACCGGCAGCAGAAGCCTCTATGAGGGTCAGACCGAAATTTTCCAGGTAGGTCGGGTTTACAAAGACCCCCCGTTTAAAGGCTGCTATCCGGTAGAGTTCCGGAACATCCTGCATGGGATTGTGGTGCTTGGGAATCGCCATTTTTCCGTAAAGATCATAGCGGTCCATTTGCAGGAGTATATCTGTCAGGACTTGCCTTTCGCCTTCTTCCATGCGGTTAATATCGTCCCGGATGCCGGCAAAAACCGCGAGATTGGCGATAGCCTGGAGTTCCGGGCTTTCGCCGTATACTTTTATCAGCAGGTCGATATTTTTACGGGCATCCGGCCGGCAGAGGGATAAAATCAGGGGTTTATCCGGGTTCATGAAAAAACGCTGCATTTCATTCACCATGGCATGATAGGATTGTTTCTGTACCTCGGAAATAGAATTGGAGGGCAGCTCATATTCATAATAGGGAAAAAATCGTTCGAAATCCAATCCAGGGGGAATAACGGCAAATTGGGGAACCACTTTATTTATATAGTCACGATAAAGGCGATCTTTTTCATGGGTCGTGCTGGTAATGACAAGGTCTGCATTACCGAGGATACTTTCCTCTGCATTGATCCGCCGTTCTATGGCAAAGGTTTTATCTGCTTTTTCCCGGGTCCAGCCATTATCCAGAAGATATTCCAGTTTATTTTTACCGAGGGAATGGCCGGTGAATAACAGGGGAATTCCGAAAATGACGGAGATTTCTCTTGCAACATACCCCCCGTCGGCATAATGACCATGAACAAAATCGGGAATACGGGATTCCTCCCTGGTAAAAGCGATCATCCTGTCTACGAATTCGTCCAGAAAGGGCCAGAGTTTTTCTTTTCGCATGTACCGGGAACCCCCGCAAGGCAGACGTACTATCCGGCACTTCTCGTTTATCGTTTCCAGTTTTTGACTGTAGTCGTCGGATACCCGTTTATCTTTTATCTGGCGGGTAAAGAGATCGACCCGGCTCACTTCTTTAAAACGGGAGAGGTGCCGGATAAAATCTATAACATAACGTATCTGGCCCCCTGTATCGGCATCCCTGCCCATTTCAATCTCTTTTCCCTTGACCAGACCGTGAATACTGATTAATTGTATATACATAAAATCTCCTCTTTTTTATAAACTTTTTTAATTTTTTTCATCGAATTGGATGTTCATTCCAAAAACATGATTATTGAGTATCTCTATCACATTACGCAGGCTAGGCCCGCAACCCAAATAATTAATCTATTTCAAGGTTGCAGTTGTGAAAAATTTTGATTTTTGAGAACCTGCGTTTCGCTATTATTCCGCATATTCTTGTAAAAAAACAAGAATATGCGGAATGATAGCATAAGGGGACCTCTAAAAACTACTGTTTTTAGAGGATTCGATCCCCCGGTGAAGAACAAATAAATTCATTTATTCTTCGAGGAACATCTAAAAATACCATCTATTTCTAAAAGGTGGTTTTTAGATATTCCCATAATAAAGAAATGAGACAAAAAGAGCAAGGGGGGTATCTCCATCCCGGAAGAAAATTGGAAAGTGACGGCACCCATGATTTTACCGCTGTTATGTCGAATAACAATTGTATAGCCGGTAAAATTGGTCTTCATTTTTGCCATCTGCGAATCACACCGCTCTTCGTTTGCCCAGGTCTCTTCCGTACCCGGCCTTGTAGTGATGTTGCTTGAGGTATTTAGAGTGAAGTTATAGGGATCATAGTAATGCGCTTCCATTACCAGGCGGTCGGCGATCGTATCATCCGGGATCACGGCAAAATTGACAGAGTGATCGATATTGGTATTAAAATCCCGGACAATTAGATAACGCCCCGCGTTGTTGCCGCCTGTAGCCCGCACGGTGAAAAATCAGCTTTTAGTGTTTTGACTGTAGTATTTTACATTAATACTATACGTAATGGAGGTTAGTTCAAAATGAAAAAAGTGTCAAAACACGTAAGCTTTGACACTTTTTTTAATGGATATGAGAATTTTACAGATCAATCATTGATAAAAAATATATCGCTCAAAGCACTAATAACTATATTTTAGTTTCAGGAAAAAAGAATCTTTATCATCTATCATACCGAAAGTAGTGTAGGAATCCCGGATCAAATCGTCATTCGTATCTTCTTTCATGCTGAAAAAGAGGTTTGCTCCCAGCTCAATATCAAATGCATCCGTAAATTTATATTTTAATGCAGGTTTCAGCATAAAATCTCCAAGTTTCCTGTCGGGGTCCGCGTCATTATAATCCTCGGGGAAATTGTACATTCCGATAAAAGATGTTTCCAATAAATCATCCAGAAAATTCTGCCTGATAATAAGCATTATCGTAGACATGAGAGCACCTTTTTGATAGCTTGCCAGAGGGAAAAATTGAGTCGTATATGCTTCCTCGTAATATGAATCATCCTGGTTCCATGAGGCCGGGTTCATTGGATCTATGTTGTAGTCGTAATCGCTTATCTTCTTATAATTTGTAATTATCTTCTGGGAAAATTGGAGGTTGATATTCAGATCATCGAAAAAGGTGTAACCGGCGCCAAGAACATAATACAAATAAGGATTTTTGATAAAGACGTCATCTCCGGTGGTATCTTCGGTAATAAAATATGCGGCTTCTCCCCTGAAATCTATATCAAAGAGAGGCCAGGCAAAATCGGCTCCGATAATATGCACCCGGTTAAATGTGAACTCTAAGGAAGCGGGAGTTCCGAACATCATTCCACCGCCTATATCCTGCTGTAGGATATTTACTTTAATATCAGGTATATCATCCCATGCATACAGATAGCTTAATGAAAAATCAATACCGGGAAGAGTGAAATTCGCTTTCATACCGGATTCGAAACTTGCCGGTGCACTATCCGGATAACAAAAGTTGATGTTATCTGATAAACCGGATAATTCCGGGGGCAGGTAGGAAGAAAAATCCGGCATTCCCGGGGGTGTGAAAAGAGGAATAAAAACACCTTCAAAATTAAGAAAATCCGCCGGATAAAAGTTGAATCTTACGGCGTTCACGGGCATAATCAAATCCTTGGTATCCGAGGCGGCTATGTGAGTCAGGTCGGATAAATCTTTCGGATTGATATTGTTGGTCGGATTTAAGCCGTCGGCGGTTCCCCAGGAAATTACTTGATGCCCTATGGTAATATCCAATTTATTTAAATAAAGGGATAAATAAACTTCACCCGGTTTAATCATCAGTTTATCTGACATAATTCCGGTTCCAATCAAATCATCGATTGTAAAATATACGGCTCCGTATAATTTTGCCCGATCGCTTACATAATTAACCGCCAACTGCATTTCCGTGGAGAGTTCCTGATAGTTCTCATCATCATTCCAACCGGATGGAATTTTGATGAGAGACTCTATATATCCTTCGACCGGCTTATACTCCAGGGAAAAACCAGCTATACTTATGACAATTAAGAATATAAAAGTTAAGAAAATTGTTTTGTTCATTTTGATACACTCCTTAAAAGGTTTTGACCGCAGTATTTTATATAAATGTTAAAACAATTGCAGGTCATTTTAAAAAGAAAACAGGGTCGATGCATTAGTTCCCGCGTTTCAGATATTGCTGGGTAAAAAACGAATCATCAGGATTTGTATCTAATTCGATATTTTTTAATTCCATGACGGTCTTATGGTTTTTCTTCACATCTTCCACTTCGATAAACGTAGGTATCCATGTATCATTGAATTTCCTGATATCTTTTATTTGCATATTCTTGATAAAATTTCCTTTTACATCGAAGAAAACAGCCCGCAGGGGGATCATTTTTTCTTTGCTGATCCAGTAAATGATTTTACTGTATCCTGTGTCTTCCTTCACGGCGTCATTTGCAGGGACCGACTCGACCATATAACAATCCTGACTGTCAACTGTCATATCTTCGAACCGGTTATAGGTGTAATCATCCAGCGGTTTGTCTTCCATGTCGCTGTAGGCGATATCAGACCCCATAAAACTGTCATTTTTTCCGTTGGATGCGATCCTTCTTACTTTCTTTAATTCAGGCAAATATAACCACATATCGGTATCACCACTAACTGATTCGATCATTAAGAATCCGGTTCCCTGGACATCCGCGGGGGACTTAAAATGCATGACAGATTTATTCAGATTATCGACTTCTTTCGACTTTATGGAAATTTCACGCACCCTCTTAACTCCGTTTTTATTGATGAGTGTCATGGTAATTTCCGCGATGATATCCTTCGCGATTAACGTGCTGTTTGCTTTTTCCATTATGTTCCTTCCGGATAATCCGTCCGCACCGCCGTAGGGTTTGAAGGCGAATTGATCCGCCGTATTATTCTGTTTATCTGCTTCCTGCTGACCTTCCGCAAATATCCACAGCGGCGAGGTAAGTAACATAAGTACGGTGATAAAGTGTGTAAAATAGTTCTTCATAGTGTTCCTCCTGAAACATATTAATTTGACTTCTAAAAACTTCCTTATTTTAAAAAATAGAAGTTTTTAGAGATACCATTAATTTATATCTGATATGGCATCAGGTGCCTGTTTGAGCACTGATGTTCTAAAAAATTTTCTTTTCTCCATCAGTACGAAGATAGCCGGGATCAAGGTCATGGAGCCTAAGGAAGTCACAAGCATGGTAAGGGCGATCATCGCTCCAAGGACACCGATACTCGCCAAACTGGAAAGAATCAAAACAAGAAAACCAAAACCCACAGAACTTGCATTATAGATGATGGCTTTTCCTGTTGTGGAATTCGTGTTTATAATTGCTTCCTCTACCGGAACCCCACTCATCCGCTCTGTCCGGTAATGACTTATATAATGGATGGTATAATCGATTCCGATCCCGATGGCGACACTGGCAATGAGGACAGTTGCTATATCCAGGGGCAGGTTCAGCCAACCCATGAGTCCGAAATTCAGACAGATGGTAATGATAATCGGGATGATCGAGATTAATCCCAGGATGAGTGAGCGGAATATCCCCGCTGTAATGATCAGAACCAGGATAAGTGAAATGATGATGCTTAAAAGCTGGCTCTGCACAATTAACTCACTCAGGACTGAAATCGTCGAAATGCGTCCGGTAATATGTATTTCAACATCCTTGAATATCAAGTTTTCACTGATATAATGATTTATCTCTTTTTCGAAGTTTTTCAATGCCGTTAAATTCGCACTTTTTACGAAGAGAGTAATATTTGCTTTACTGAAATCATAATTAACCAGATTTTCAAGTTCGCTCTCATCACCGGTAAGTGAATAAAGCAATAAATATTGACTCACCAATTTTTTTGAATCCGGGATGACCTGGAATTCCTGTCTGTCTCCGTTCATGACCCTGTTCATTTCCATGATCATGTCGGCAAGAGATTGTGAGCTGCCGACAATCTCAAACTGCTTCACATAGTCCTGAAATTCCACCATACCTTTAAGGATTTCGGGTTCTTTCATTTTATCAGGTTCATCACTCTCAAAGATCAGCTGAAGGGTCATGGTCCCGTTAAAGTATCTGTTAAAAAACTCATTATCCTGCATTATCTTGGTATTTTTACCAAACATCTGCACAAGATCGCTTTCCACCCGCAAATTAAAGATTCCTGCAATTGAACCAATTAAAATGATGAGAGTGATGAGAAGGATGATAAATTTCTTTGAATAAGTAAAATTCCCCAACCTCGATAAGATTTTTCCGAAAGGGGATATTTTTCCGCCCTTTTCGCTATTGATGTTGCTTGAGATTCTTTTGGGAACAGGGAGGATGTAGAGGAGAGCCGGAATAAAGGTGACGGAAAAAATCAGAGCACAAATCACCCCCACGGCGGTGAAAATTCCGAATTCCCTGATCATCTCTATCCGGGAACTTAAAAAAGACAAAAAGCCGGCCATAGTTGTTAAACCTGCCATTAACACAGCCAAACCCGTATGCTTGATGGTTTCCGTGATACTTTGCTTTTTATCTTTTCCGCTTTTGAGATCATGATAATACCTGTTTATGATGTGAATCCCGTAGGCCGAACCGATGGCGATTAAAATCGTCGGAACCACCGTTGTCATGATTGATAAAGGAACTTTCATGATCGACATGATTCCAAGGGTCCAGATAACACTGATTATGACAGTGAGTATAGGTAAAATGACGCCCCTTATATTTCGAAAACTTAAGAACAGAATAAATAAGATTACGAAAACGACAATCGGCGAAAGAAGGATAAGGTCATCGGTAATAATGTTTTTTACTTCTGTTAAGGTTGCAGCCTCTCCGGCGATTCTGTATTGTTCCCCCTCTGCTTTATTGTCATCAATAATTTCCTTTATGTTTTTTAAAATGTGTTCTCTGGCTTCACTTACAACAATTTGAATAAGAATAATAGTAGCCTTTTCATCTTTGGACAAAAAAGTATCCTTATACAGGCGGTTTGTGGTAATGTTAAGGCGAAAATCTTCCAACTCCTGTTTCGTTTCAGGCAGTTTATCCAGAATCGGAGTAACTTCAATGCCATCTTCCGAACCAACGATGATGTTAAGATTCGTCGTACTCAAAACCTGACCCACACCTTCCAAATTTTCAAACTCACGGGTTATCTTGTCCAATTTGGCAACAATCTCCCGGGTAAAAATATTATCCGCAATAAGTCCCACAATAAAGAATTCCTGTTTGGGAAAGATCTCGTTAATCTTATTAAAATATTTTACTTCCGGCAGGGTATCGGGAATCGCCTTGGTGATATCAGCCTCGACATCCAGGTCTTTTATCATATACCCGAGGACCAGGGTAATAATGATAATAAGGCCGATGATGCCCCAGGGGATTTTCTTTATAATAGTTGATAATATACGCATATATTTAAACTCCTTTGTCAAACTTCATAATCAGAAACAACGTTCACGTTATTTTTTATACGTTTTAATCTCAGTAACAGACCGTTCGACCATTTTGATCGATCCTTCGAAATAGATGTAAAAAAAACTGACAATTCGACCATATACGTTAATCGGTCGAATTGTTTTCAAAAAAAAATTTCATCTTTGCTTTACTATCCCGTAAAAAAACATATCTAACATATTGTTCACATTTTTCTCCAGTTCATTTTTGTCTTCTGCCATTCCCCAGTCATATTCCATGGCTTTTAAAACCGTGATAATTGTATGTGCCAAGACTTTTGTATTATTAGTAACAAAGATACCCTGATCCATTCCCTCCTGTAATATCCTTTCAACAGCTTCAATCTCCTCGATGATATATCGTTTTCTCAATTCTTCAATCAAACCCAGGCATTCAAAATAGTCATTCTTTAAGGTCGCATAAAAATTTGATAAACCCGAGAGGACATTTAATCTTGTGAGAATGTAGGTACGCAATTTTTCCTGTGGCAAATTCTGATTCATTAAAGCAATTGCTATTTTTTCTTTTAAAAAAGTATATTCTTTTTTAATAACACCTTTAAAGATTTCTTCTTTACTTTTAAAATAATGGTAAATGGAGCTTTTCCCTTTATAGATTGATTGAGCGATTTCATCTACCGTGGTTTTCTTATAGCCGAATTGAGCAAATATTTTTCTGGCAGAATCAATTATCTGTTCTCTTATATCTTTTTCCATACACCTATTCATTGCGCAGGCTACGCCTGCAACCCAAATAATTAATGTATCACCAGGTTGCCGTTATGAAAATTTTTTGATTTCAGGCGAACCTGCCCTTGGCTATTAAATCTTTATTTTTTTCCAAAAAACAAAGATTTAATAGCATAGAATACTGAATTATCGACCAATCCGGTCTTATAGTCAATATAGTCACTCTTCGTGATTTTGTC
This sequence comes from Spirochaetales bacterium, assembly GCA_016934975.1. GTDB lineage: Bacteria > Spirochaetota > Spirochaetia > SZUA-6 > JAFGRV01 > JAFGRV01. The sequence goes on from JAFGRV010000383.1 coordinate 10,088, forward strand.
AAGTTTTTTAGAGGTATTTTGTCTGCATGGTAATTTCCTCTACAGATTTCATCTTTGACATTTGATATGGCGTGATATCGAGTATTGCAGATGGAGATCTCCCGGTTTATCTGTTATTGATTCAACATTTCAGCTATCTGACCGGAAAGCAGCGCAATCGTATATGGTTTATGTATGAATCCGATATTCTTTTGATTCATCAATTGTTGAATATCATCATTCGGACTATATCCGGAACAAAAAAGAACCTTTATTTCCGGATTGAATGTAATCATTGATTGATAAACAGAGATCCCATCAATCCCGGGGAGAACAATATCCAGAATCATCAGATCAAATTTATTAATGTTTTCAGAATAATCTTCAATTGCCTGGTCACCTGTTGAACAGGCAATAACAGAATAGCCCAGACTCTCAAGATTTTGAGTTGTCGCCAGGCGAATGGCATCTTCATCTTCAATATAGAGAATCCGCCCTTCTCCTTCCACAGGCATAGAGGTCTGTTTTTGTTGTTTCTCGTTATTTTTTTTCGTATGAACGGGGAAAAAGAGCTCGAATGATGTACCTTCTCCAACTTTTGAGTATACGTTTATACCGCCATGGTGCATCTGAATTGTGCCGTAAACCGCCGCAAGGCCCATACCAGTACCTTTCCCCGGAGGTTTGGTGGTAAAAAACGGCTCAAAGAGATGTGAAAGTACCTTCGATTCAATACCGGAACCGGTATCTGTAATGGTTATCTTCACATAGGATCCGGGTAAGATCTGATCATGATAGTGTGGAAGTGTGTTTTGTGTAAGAATAACACTTTCGGTTGAGAAAGATAATTCTCCGCCTTTTTCCATCGCATCACGGGCATTAATAGCGATATTCAATAAGGCATTTTCGATTTGAGATGAATCGCCTAATGTTATGGGAAGTAAAGCCTCGAGGCGTTGTTTAATTCGTATGTTTTTATTAATACTCCTGAACAGAATATCGCCTACTTCCTTGATGATTACATGAAGATCCACCGGAGCAGATTGAAATTTACCTTTACGCGCAAAAGCAAGCAATTGCGATGTCAAAGCAGCAGCCCGCTGAACAATATCTTTAATTGCTTCACTATTAGTGATTGTTTCCGGATTATTTGAATTGAAGTATCGAATGAAATCAGTATATCCCATTATACCGGTAAGTTGATTATTGAAATCATGAGCAATTCCACCGGCTAACTGACCGATAGCTTCCATCTTTTCCGAATGGTGAAGCTGATCCTCCATCATTTTATAATCCGTAATATCGATATTGATACCTAATATACCTGTCACTGATTCCTCATCAAAAATAGGAGAAATAATATTGTAAAAATATCTATTTTCGCCTTTTACTCTTACGACAACTTCTCCTTCAATAGTTTCTCCTGCAAGTACCTTGCGGTTATTCTCTTTCCATAATGAAAGTGTCGCCTCGTTCTCGGCCACTATCTCGGGGCATTTGCCGATAATATCTCCCCAGTTTTCTCTGCTCACCCTGTTTTGAATGATGTAACATTGATTTTTATCAAGAACAAAAAAATCAAAGGGAATACTTTCTATAGTCGTTCTAAACAAGGCTTCACTTCGTTTCAAGGACTCTTCCGCTTTAATTTTATCTGTTATATCAACATGGGTACCGATCATCCGAACCGGATTATTTTCTGCATCCCACTCAACAACTCCACCCCTGCTCACAACCCATCGCCAGTTTCCCTGCTTTGTCCTCATCCGGTATGTAATCTCATGTTTCTTACGCTTTCCCGAAAGGTATTCTTCGACTGTTTTGTCTACTAAAGTCTTGTCTTCCGGATGTAGTAAACCTATCCAGGCATCGGCATTCTGCGCTAATTCATCTGACTCATACCCTAACATTACAAAGTAACGCTGATTAAAATAGGCTTCACCGGTTTTCATATTCCAGTCAAACAATCCTTCACTCGCATTTTCGAGGGCCAGTTGAAACCTTTTCTCATTTTCTATCAGGCGAATTTCCGCCAGTTTATTTTTTGTAATATCTTCACTGGAATAAACAATAAAATCAGTTGATCCCCTTTGATCTTTTATCGGGGTGATGACAACTCTTTGCCAGATTTGTTCTCCGGAAGGTGTCATATTACGTACATCTCCTCTCCAGACTTTGCCTTCTTTGAACACTATTTCATGAATATCCCTGGAGTTTTTATTTAAATCGGAGTGTACTGATACAAATGATCGCCAATTTTTGCCGATCACCTCATGGATTACCTTATTTCCGGCATTCAAGAATTTGGAATTTGCATAAATAACATTACCATTCTTATCCAAAATAGTTACTGCCTGATTACTCTGCTGTAATACCATAGTCATAATAGAATGCCGTTGTTCAATGGCAATATCAGACCAAAGTTGATTTTGTGATTCAACTTTTATATTTTTCACTCTCAATCTCCTTATGGTAGATAATTATTATATTATAAATTGAGATTTATTACAAAAGGAGAACATATAATTTTTACGGATTTCAATAATGTGAATGAAGTGATCTCCGAAGTAGATCAAACCCCGGATTTTTACATCAACCTGGTGTGTATGGTAAGCCACCGCTTTTCGGGAGAATAATAATAGTAGATGACCAGGGAACCGGGATAATTACCTATATCCCATCGCAGCAAGCCGCAACCAAACATTAGTCTGAATTGGATTAGATACACCTTAATTAATTATAATTGGAACTCGA
>JAFGRV010000384.1 GCA_016934975.1 Spirochaetales bacterium
AAATAATTTGCTAAAAACAGTATTGAAACACATGAAGATTTTTTCCTGGTCTTTATTAATTTTAAAATTGATTAAAATTTTCGATTATAATCTCCATTAAATGAGAAGGTTATGCAGCCGGATAGAATTTTTTTTATTAAAACTGCTTATAGTATTAATTTCACTTTTACTATATATTATATTCAATAGTAAAGTTAGTTTTTTGTAAAAGGATCTTGATGGAAAGGGATAATGTTTATGAGAGATATAAAAAGAATTTATGTCGGGGCAACAAGACAGAATGACGGAAAAACAATTACTGCATTAGGTCTTCTTGATGCGATAAGCGAGATTTTCCCGCACGTTGGTTATATTAAACCTGTTGGACAGCAGTTTAAATTAATCGGGGATAAAAAGATTGATAAAGATGCCACGTTAATGAACGAAGTATTTCATATCGGAAACCAGCTTCCGGATATGAGTCCTGTAGCTGTTCCTCAAGGATTTACAAAAGATTATATTTTACATGGTAATGCGAAACGTCTTGAGAAAATAATTATAAACGCTTATGAGCGATCGAGTGAAGGCAAAGACTTTATGGTTATAGAAGGAACAGGACATGCGGGAGTCGGTTCCGTTTTTGATCTTTCCAACGCGGCTGTAGCGAAATTACTCGGTGCTAAAGTCATTATAGTGACATGTGCCGGTATTGGCAGACCCATCGACGAAGTGATGTTAAATAAGGCTGTTTTTGATGCAATCGGGGTGAAAGTCCTGGGAGTGGTAGTCAATAAAGTAAAACCTGCCAAGTATGAAGCGATTGATAAATATGTGCGCCTTGGTTTTAAACGTAAAGGAATTGATGTTCTGGGTGTTGTTCCATATTTTCCCGTGCTCTCAAGCCCGACTATACGTCAATTGCATGAAGATATAAAAGGAGAACTTATTAGTGGTGAAAATAACCTTGATCAGAGTGTCAGTAAAATAATTGTCGGAGCGATGCCGGCTCATACTGCACTGGATTACTTTAGAGGGGATGTTCTCCTTATAACCCCAGGAAACAGAGAGGATCTCCTTCTCGCGGCAATTACCTGCAATTTCCCGGGAATACACACATATAGTGTCAAAGGAATCATTCTTACCTGCGGGGTATGGCCTAATAAAACAATATTAAAACTCGTCCGGCATACGGATATTCCTATTATTCTTGTACCGGATGACACCTTTACAACTGCTCAGAAAATTACAAATTTGATCATTAAAATCCGGCCAAAAGATTTTGATAAGATTAATAAGGTTAAAGAGGTTGTTAAAGAATATATTGATATCAACGCTATAATTAAAAAATTGGATGACAAATAATCCGCGATTCTTACGTGAAATGGAGTTTGAACACAGGTACTTTTTAACCATAAACAGTATATATGAGTAAAAGTTTTCTATACAACATTATGTGGGGTGCGTACGAAGCCTGGGTAATATAATAAATTATTCAAATGCTTCGATATAAGAATCCGCATAAATTTGCTTATTCATTATGAGTTCCGCAGTCAATATTGCATGAACAAGTTCTTTATCCGTTACATCAAGAATGACCGCATCCAGACCGTTTGCGATAAGCATGGTACAGAATATTCTGTTTAAGAGTTGTTTATGTTTTGCACCGATGGAAACATTGGAAAGCCCGCAGACGATGTGACATGGGGGATCGGAAAAAAACCTGAATTGAGCTGTCGCTTCAAGTATTGATGAAGCCTGATCCTGTTTGTATTTTAGTGGCATAACAATTGGATCAAGAAACAGGTGTTCCGGCGGGATGTTGTATTCAAGTATCTTCTCAAAAATTTTACCGGCATTTTCAAGCCTTTTTTCCACATTCGGCGGACTTCCTGTTTCATCCATTGAAAGTCCGATAATTGATGCATCATGATCCGCAACAATAGGAAGAAGAGTATCGAGCTTAGCCATTTCCGCTGTCGTAGAATTCACTATCGGTGGTTTTTTACAGACAGGAATTGCTTCCTTCAGGATATCCGGTTTGTTATTATCGATTGAAATCGGCAGGTCTGTTACTGACTGTACCTGTTCGATCATCCAACAGAGTGTTTCCGGGTCTTTTGAAGCAGTACCCATATTTACATCGAGATATGTTGCCTTTGCATCGGCCTGAATTTTTGCCCATTTTTTTATTACATCCCCATCTTTATTGACAATCGCCTCTTTTATATCTTTAAAACCTGCATTTATTCTTTCTCCGATTAAAATCATAATTATTAAGACCTCCTTTAAGAAAACATTTTTGTAATTGTGTTTTGAATATTTTTAATCGCTACCGGATGTGCCATTATTAAAATATCAGCACCGGCCTGAAGATAATTACCCGCACAAACAGCTTCCCACAACGGGCCCCGTTTTTCCAAAGCGCCCCAGCCGGGGAGAATATCTTCGTCTGTAATCGCTTCCTTTACACGGTACACTTCACCGCCGACATCACAGATTTGCGCAAGGGCCATGAGTTTATCACCTTTGAGTCCCGCAATTCTTGCCCGCTCCGAAATGGTGTAGACATAATCAAAGCCATATCCCAAAGCGGCAGTTGTCTGAAACATCACAACATTGTTTAAATCGAATCCATCATCCTGTAAAAGAATATTTACTTGTTTTCCAATATTGATATCTACCGGTGCCTCTGATATTATTTTATGTTTATTCGCTTTACAGAGTGCGACAATTGTTCTGTAATTACTTTCTTTTGCCGATCCAATGAGACAATTCTCGCCTGCCGCCGCCTGGGCGCACTCCTGCAATACGAGGCTGTCTTTTTCGTCGTCTCCGCAGCCCCATATGATAAGGGGGACCTTTACCGCTTTCAGAATACCTTCTATCACCTTTGCGCATTCCGCCGGAGATGCATTCTTTCCATTAGGATCTGCTCCAAGTAGTTTTATGCTGATAAGATCCGCCCCAAACTCCGCCACATTTTTCTGAGCCCACTCGACAGGTGAGTTTACTTCATTACCTATACCGTTTAGAATCACTTCGGACCACTCGGGAACAATATCTGAAACATATCCGGCAATAACAGGTTTGTTGGGAATACTGCCCTCAAAATCGAGAAAAGGCAGTGTCGTTTGTCCTCCAACCGTGACGGTTTTTTCTCTGGTTCCCCCCTGTTCCTTTGTTGCTCCGATGGTCACCTCATTAATCTTATGTGTCCATTTTTCTTTTATATCCGGTAATGCCATTATCATCCTCCTATAATTTCAAGTATTTTTGATATCTCATTTATTGCCGGAGAATCCTTTAAATTAAGCAAAGAATCTCCCCTGAAAATAATTTCATCTAATTCCTCATCTATAGGAATATTCCCGATATATTCCAAATTAATGTCCGAAAGGCGTTCGATAATCTCTTCCTTTCTATTATTATGTTTTATCATATTCGTGACAACATATTTTTTCTTTATTCTGCTTCCCATATCGGCTAAAATTTCAGAAATACTTGTTGCGGATTGAAAAGAGAGGGGATTTTCAGTAATCACTACAATGAGTGCATCAATGTCTCTTGTGGTTTGCCGGCTTAAATGTTCCAGCCCGGCTTCATTATCCATGACAAGCCAATTGTATGAGGGGGAGAGATCATCGATAAACTTCCGGATAAGGCTGTTTAGGTAACAATAGCATCCTGAACCTTCCGCCCTGCCCATGGTAATAAGATCAAACCCTTTCGATTCTTCGATAATCTCATGCAATCCAAGTTCAAAATAATTTGCCTTTGTCATACCGGCGGGCAATTTTTTTATATCTTTTAATGCCTGTTCCCTTATGTCACCGAGTGTTTTTCCGGGAGTTATTCCCAAAAGGGATCCCAAATTCGCGTCTGCATCTGCGTCTACTGCCAGAATAGGACCCTTGCCCAAGGCACAAAGTCTGCTTATCAAAAGCGCCGCGATTGTCGTTTTTCCCGTACCACCTTTACCGGCTAATGCTATACTTTGTGCCATGTTTTTACTCCCTGGAAAAGTTCAATATCCGTATGTGGCAGGAACATCGCTTTACGGAATTCATCCACATAATCGTCTGCTCCCATAAGATCATAATACGTTGTCTTTTCCCTGATTTCTGAAATCTTATAAAATGCATTATTGGAATAAGCAGCGAGTTTACCCCCTTTTATCGATGTGTTTCCGGCGAAAAGAATCTTTTTTCTATCAATATCAGGAATAAGTCCGATGTTTATTGAATTTTCTATATTAATATGATTTCCAAAAGCCCCGGCAATATAAAACCGGGATATATCATGAAACGTTAATTCAAGTCTTAAAAGTAAGATTTTCATCGCTGCAAAAATAGCCGCTTTCGCGGTAATTATATTTTCTATATCGGATTCGGAAATATAAATAGGCTTGCCATGATGGCTTTTGCCTTTTTCTACAAGAAGAAAGACCTTCTCACCATCCAATTCCTGTACATGGTCGTCTTTCCGATCAAAAAATCTTCCCTGACGATTAATAACACCCAGTGAAAAAAGTACACTCACAATATCGATAATACCCGAGCCGCAAAATCCTTTCGGAGGTACAAAACCGATTGTTTTGTATTGTATTTTCCCGTTTTTTTCAAAGACCGTTTCTATGGCGCCCGTTTCGGCCCTGATCCCGCAGGCAACATTTGCGCCTTCCAGGGCGGGTCCGGCAGAGGCAGAGCAGGCTACCAGCCAATCCTTGTTTCCCACGATGATTTCACCATTTGTACCGATATCCACAAGAAGAGAAATTTGATCATCCTCCATGATATTTGTCGCGAGAATTCCTGCTGTTAAATCGCTTCCTACCCACCCGCTTATCCCGGGAAGAGAATAAAGAAGTCCCCTCGGGTTAATTTGAATCCCCACCTCGACAGCTCGTAATGGCGGCGGTTCGACTGATATCGGGGTATATGGTTCTCTCCTGATATACCGGGTTGGAAGTCCGAGAAGAAAATGAGACATAACCGTATTTCCTGCACAAACAATGGCGGTTATATCCTTAAAGTTAATTTTTTCCTCCTGAGCGAGACCCCGGACAAGACCGTTTATATCATTTATCAGCAGTTTCTGAAGTTCGGTGTCACCGCGTTTTTCCGCGGAGATTATTCTTCCCGTGACTTCTCGTCCGTAAATTCCCTGGGAATTAAAACAGGCCTTTGCCGAAAGCGTTTTGATTGAGTTTGCATCTATGAGGTGTGCAACGATTGTTGTCGTCCCGATGTCAACAATGACCATATAGTTTCTGTTTTCGGTATTTCCCGGTTCAATATCCATAATTTCCGCAATATCCCGGCGTAATCCTATTGTGGCCGTTACTTTATAGTTATTTTCTCTTAAGATGGCCGGAAGGTTTTTGATGATTTTAAGACCCATTTGTGTTGATGTGAATCCGGTCTTTTTTCTCACTACTTCGCAGATGCGTTGATGATCCGCGGTGTTGTTATCCAAAGTCGGGGGATCCAGGTTGATATAAATTTTCCTTACAAGAGGTGAAAATTGAAATTCTGTTTTTAGGAATGTGAGTTGCCCGAATTCTCTAAACCGCTCCGCATCTTCATCATCAACAATTTTTTCTTTAACAATTGTTTCAGAGGGGATTTCTATAACAAGGTTTTGCGTGATCTGGGTAAGACATGCCAGTACATATCCTTTTTTGATTTCTTCACGGGTGAGTTTTCCCGAGACTTCCTCCGGAATTGCCCCTTTTTTTATAATCATTTTACAGCGGCCGCAAATACCATCCCCTCCGCAAAGATTATTCATTGTAATATTTGCTTTTAATGCGGCCTCTAAAAGTGTCGTTCCTCTCGGTACAATAACGGCTTTATTATGGGGCTGGAAGAAGACAGTACAATCTGTCATTCGCTATTTCCAACTTTTCGCCAGGAATGCCGGAATTTCTCTTGCGGTTTCCGGTCCGATAATTACTTCTTTCCATTCCGATGTATCTTCAATTTCAGCCCGGAAAATAGGAAGTAATCCGGGAATGATGAGTTTCCGGTGTTTTACTTTTTCCGCGACCTTCTGATCCTTGATGGTCTTTACGACCTGTTCAACGGATATTTTGTCACCTGCATAGGCATTAAGCACACCGAGACCTTCGGTATCAACCACGGCTATGTAACTCGGTATTTTACTCCGTTCCACCTCACCGGCAACACTGAAATAGGTAAGGGAGAAATTGGTCGTAAACATGACCGGTGATGATTCATCGGGACTTCCTATTTCATAGAGTTTTGCTTCTACTGTGTTCGGTACTTGCGGATCGGTATAAACATCCTGAATCGTCGTCAGTATGGGGAGGATCTCCCATGGCTCGCAATGTTCGATCATGATAATACCTGCGTATTTTGCGGCGAATATGCTCCCCACAACCGTTTCTTCTTCCGGGGTCTCTGCAATAATATCCACGATAACCGGATACCCGAGAGCCCTGAAGTTTTTCTTTAAGGCGGCCCTCCGGCATATGGTAATATCCTTCAGTGTTGTTCCCAGTTTTTCCGTATTAAAACTTAATACAAGATCCGTAATACCTTTTTCTTTTGCCTGGAGGGTGAGGTCTGCAAGTTCCTCTAAGGTCGAACCGCTGATTGCAAGAGGAACTTTCGCATCTGCCGCGATCTCGATAAAAGCCCCGATTGTTGATGCGGTTGCCTTGTAAAGAAGCGGTTTTTTATCTTTCACCACTGCAACCGCCTTTTTCATTGTTTCCGGTGATTCACTGACAAGAATGAGAGGAACCTTGCTTTTTTCCGATATGAGCTTTGCCCGTGCTGCAGGATCACTCACTCCGTCGAGGTAGATTGCGCAGAGCGACACTTTGAGCTCCGCTCCAACCCTGGTAAAAACGGAATTATTAATTTTCTTAAGTTTACCTAAAGCCTCGTCATCACTGAGGGAAGCATTAATTTTTACCGCGATTCCGCAGGGGGTATGAAATTTTTCTTCATGTCTGAACATAACTGTTTCCTGGCCGGTTTTGAATGAGTTTTCACCGGTTCCCAGGGTAACAAGTTTCATGGGGGGGGAAGATGCCTCCGAAAGACTGCCTTGAGCTTCGGATGAAATATGCGGACATTCGGTGAGTGCTTTCCTCTTTGCTGCCACTTGCATGGCAAATGCCATACATGTCGGGAGACTGCAATCTTTGCAGTTGGTCTTTGGCAGGCTTTTGTAAATTTGCATTGCTGTAAGTGCCATAATTGTTCCTCCTTGAATATAGTTATCGGTTGTCAGCTGTTATTTTTCAGTATCCTTTGCTTAATTATAACTTTTATAATAATAATTTTTACTGATAACCAATAACTGACAGCCATATTATATTAAAACAGTGGATCCATTTTCAAAGCAGGATGATCAACTGATTGTAGATATTCAACCAACGCATCAGGTTCTTCCGCATTTTCTTCGGTTGCTATCTTGTCGAAGAGATCCGAAAGACCCGCTTTTTCCAATTGTTTCATTAAACGTTCTTTTATCTCATCTTTTAATTGTTTCGGCATCCAGACAATCCTCTTCTGTCCGCCTTCTGCTGATATAAACTTGGGACTGGAGATATAGAGCTTTCCGATTCCTGTAAATCCGGGTGTCTGCATTCCACCCCCTACCTGTCCGGCAAGAGTAGAAAATTTCATACCGATCGGGGTCATCCCGGTAAAATCCCTGTCCACGATCATTATCCCATTCGCCTCGGGTACGATAGCGGCAATACATTCAAAACAACCGCAGGATGTCATGGGATCTTCCATAATCGAGTATGCATTAAATATTTTAAGATTTCCGTTTGATTTTACTTCTACATACTCATTAATATTTCTCCATTGACCCTTTACCGGATCAATACATTCGCCTTTTTCCACAGGTTCGTTCGGTCCGTGTTTGTTTATCTGGTAGGAAGCTTTACAGTCTAACCAGGTATATGCTCCGCATAAACCAAGGCGTTGCGGAGTAACAATACAGACATGATCAGGGGCATAGGATTGGCAGAGAGTGCATGAATAGAATGTATCAACATCCTCGTCCGTCATATTCCCGATTTTATCATCCCGGTGGCTGTATATATTTTTTGCATGGTCAAGAAGTTCTTTTAATTTTGTTTCATCGGTATATATCTTGACCTGTACTCTGTCCACAATTTTCGAGAATTCATCATGTATCTTAGCCAGAAGTATTTCACCGAAATCTTTTACCTTAAATCCTTTTTCCCGGGCATCCTTGCTTATTCTTACCCAAATAATTGAACGCTGTCCCATATGGAATATCCCGTTTGCACAGGAAATGAATTCATGTATACGCCGTTCAAGAACGCTCTCAAAGTCTTCCTGGAAATCACGGCCGGCTACTTCTACAACGATGCCGAGAGGGTATGCTTCTCCTTGTTTCATATCATCTATTTCGGGTCCGATCACATCTATTTTACCGTCTTCCACTTCATCTATGGCTTTCATTCGAAGAAGTTCAAATCCGTCGGTATATTTCCCGCCAAACTGAACATACATGTTCTCTTTTCTAACACGCTCTCCTTCAAATCCGGCCCCATAGGGAACGGGAATCGGGATCTTTTCCAGTTTGATGGTAAGTCCCCGGAGTTCAATAGCCCTGCTTATAATCTCGTCCATTTTTATCCCGGAAATAACATGTTCGTAGGTACATATTCCCGTGGGAAGGATCTGGGGAATAGTAACATCGGAGATAACTGGAAATCCGAAATTGATCGCTCCTGCTGCGGTGGCATATTTTTCATCAATAATGAGCTGTTCCGGATCCGGGACATTCGTATCCGTCCCCAGGGCCATAACAAAGGCGTACACCCTGTCCTTATTATAAAGAAGTATTTGTCTTGCTGCTTTCAGATCTCCCGGCTCAATCCCTCCGAATGTCATAGCCGAACGGGCTGCAAAATTAAGTGCATGTATAGCAGCTGTAATATCTTTTCCATAGGGAACAAGGAAATTATCCCAGTTCATTTCAATATTTTCTTCCGCAAGTTGTTCCGCGATGGCTCTTCCGCTTGAATTTCCCGCCATAAAAACCAGGATACTCCGTTCCTGAAGTCCCCGTATAAGTTTCACCGCTTCCTCGTTCGTTTTTGTGCATCCGGCGATAGCCGCAAAACCGGGCATCCGGCCGTCCACAAGTTTAATTCCCTGCATCCGTAAGATATTGTCCGATGTAAAGCCGAGCCAAATGCCTTCCACAGGATTGGGCCCAATGACATATTTTAATGATTCGATAATTTCTTCGGAAATAAGGGTTGCTATCCCGGCGTTCAGTGTGTCGCCGAGGTAGGGGAGCCATAAATCATCTGAAGGAATGGGTCCAAGTAATTTCTTTGCTTCCGCGAGTGATTCAACGAGGTCACCTACTTTTACTACTCTTTGTCCCAGAAGAAAAAGCATGATGGGAAGATAGTATGCTGTGTCGGGGTAGGTGACTTCCGCATCCTTTCCTTTAAGTTCAAGGGCTTTATGAAGACTTTCTTCCGCTTTTTTATACAATGAGTGGGCTCCCCGGATTGCTGCTTTTGCTATTATCTTTGACATGGTAATGACTCTCCTTTCTATAATCAACCTCGAGAGATGAACGTAACTTCATCTTTCACCTCTCTGTTGCTTTACCCCAATTGACATTTTAAGCTCTCAATCGCAGGTGTCAAGCATTTTTATACGTTTATAAGATATTTATGGTTTTGCCCGTATGCTCAAATTCTGTGCTGTTATTTTACGCTTGCATTCAGGACAATATGACAGCCGTTCTTTAAACTCATCTACTGTAATTTTCAGATTCCGGAATAATTTTAAATTCACTTCCGTACTCACCATCGTTTTTCCGCATTCTTTACAGGTAAGTAATGGTTTTCGTGATTTAAAAGGGGATATTTCGATTTCATTCGTGTCCATGTGGAATCGTACGCTAATTGTTCCCACCGGGCATACTGCGGCACAAGCTCCGCACCCGATGCAATCCTCGGAAGAGAGCTGAAAAGGAGTGGAAACGACCCGTTCTACACCCCTGCCGGCAAAGGAGATTGCCGATACCCCGATAATTTCTTCACAAACAAGGTTACAAAGCCCGCAGAGAATACAGTTTCTCTGACTTTCGGTCACATTCGGGTATGGTGTTTCTGTTATTCCCATTTCAGCTGCCAGGTCTTTTATCTCCTTGCTGTCCGGGACCCGGGCAAGAAGAAGTTCCATTACTCCCCGTCGCGCATTAATTGCCCGTTCACTGTTAACAGATACTGTCAGGTCTTTTCGTACCGGATAATTACATGCAGTGACGAGTTGCTTCCAATCACCCCTATCCAATTCGACCATACATAGTCTGCATGTTGAATTGCTTGATAATGCAGGATGATAACAGAGGGTAGGGATGTTGATTCCTGCTTTTCGTGCTGCGTCTAAAATAGTTGAGCCTTGAGGCACATCTACACTTATATCATCGATTGTTACGGTAAACACCTCTTTATTCCTCCTTACACTTTTATCACTGCGGTAAAGGGACATTTTTCAAAACAAACGCCGCAGAGTGTACATAGTTCCTGATTAATGACATGGGGCTGTTTTCTTTCCCCGGTGATCGCTTCCACAGGACAGTTTTTTAAACAAATAAGACAACCTTTACAGACTTCAGGATCAATATGATAGCGAAACAGTCCTTTGCAAATATGAGCAGGACATTTTTTTTCCTCTATGTGCATGATGTATTCATCTTTAAAATATCTGAGGGTGGAAAGTACAGGGTAGGCTGCTGTTTTACCGAGAGCACAGAGTGATGTTTCTTCGAGGAGAGAAGCAAGATTTTCCAATCGGGCAATATCGTCACTCTCTCCATTTCCTTCGGCTATACGCGTGAGTATATGAAGTATCTGTGAGATGCCTTCCCGGCAGGGGGTGCACTTTCCGCAGGATTCCGATTTAAGAAAGTTCATGAAGTATTTTGCAACATCTACCATACAGGTGTGTTCATCCATTACAATCATACCCCCGGAACCCATCATGGAACCGAGTTTTATCAATTCATCAAAATCTACAGGCACATCGAGATGTTCTTCCGGAATACAGCCACCCGAGGGTCCGCCGGTCTGAACAGCCTTAAAGGTACCTCCATCCCGGATGCCCCCACCGATATCGTAGATGATTTGCCGCAAAGTCATTCCCATGGGCACTTCAACAAGTCCCGTGTTTTTTACTTTTCCCACCAGGCTGAATACCTTTGTTCCCTTTGAACCCTCCGTACCGATAGAGGCAAACCATTTTCCTCCATGGATAATAATCGAGGGAACATTTGCCCAGGTCTCAACATTATTGAGATTGGTCGGCTTATTATGTAATCCGCTTTCCACAGTATGTACATATTTTGCCCGGGGTTCTCCGATTTTTCCTTCAAGGGATGCGATGAGTGCGGTTGATTCACCACAGACAAATGCCCCGCCGCCCCTGTTTATTTTAATTGTAAAAGAAAATCCCGAGTCTAAAATATTCTCACCGAGGAATCCGTATTCCAGGCTTTGAGAAATCGCCATGGTAAGATGTTCCACTGCAAGAGGGTATTCGTTTCGTACATAAATATACCCGTTTGTCGCTCCGATAGCATACGCCCCGATTATCATTCCTTCGATCACTGAATGGGGATTTCCTTCCATTATAGATCGATCCATGAATGCCCCGGGATCTCCTTCATCACCATTGCATATGAGGTACTTTTGATCGCCCTTTGCTTTTCTGCAGGAACGCCATTTTTTCGCGGTGAGAAATCCGCCGCCACCGCGTCCCCGTAATCCGGCGATCTCGACCTCATTAATGATCGCTTCCGGATCCATGGTTAAAGCTTTTGTCAATGCCCCATATCCACCCTGTTTGATGTAATCGCTTATACGTGTGGGATTAATTTTACCATTACCTTTCAGAACAATTCTTTTCTGGTTTTTATAAAATGGGATCTCCTCCTCTGTCTGAGCCCGTTTTTCGTCTTTATCTTCAGTATAGAGAAGCCGCTCGACAATTCTGTTGCCCAGGACAGTTTCCCTGAATATTTCTTCCACATCCGGTTCTTCCACACCTTTATAAAAAATATCACCGGGATCCACCACTACAATAGGACCAAGCTCGCAGAATCCATGACATCCCACACATTTTGCTTCAATCTTTACATCCGCCTTCGATTGTTCCGCTGCTTCCAGGAATAGCTCATAGATTCGTTTTGCTCCCTTTGCAGCGCATCCCGTGCCGATACAAATTCGAATTGATTTTTGGACGGAAGAGCCCT
>JAFGRV010000038.1 GCA_016934975.1 Spirochaetales bacterium
AACAGCTTCATGGTGTGGATTCTGCTGTCTGCTCCAAATCCCAGAATGCCCTGTATTACTGTTGCTCCTGCCAGGTTTAATTCCCTTGCCTTCATCACGATGCTTTCATACAGGGGTTTTCCGTGGTATTTGTCGCTCTCGCCGATAAAAACCCGTAATAATAACGCGTCTTCCGGTAATTTCATGTTTCACCTGCCTAAATAATTTTTATTAACTTTAATGCAATTCTTGCCAGATATATTCCAAAAACCGTAGAGATCAAACCGATAATATTTGTCAGGCCGATATTTATGAAAAAATACACATATTCACCTTCATTAAGCAAGTTTACAGTTTCCATGCAGAAAGTGGAGAATGTGGTAAATCCGCCTAAGAAACCGATTGTAATAAATATCCTAAGTTCGGCTGGACATATTATTTTCTGGAATGTATAAAAAAGGAAGCCCATTAATAACGAGCCTGCGATATTAACGATTAATGTCCCAAATGGAAGGATGTTGTTGCTGTGTTGATTTATAATTGATGAAAGAAAAAACCGGCATAGTGAGCCTAAGCCGCCGCCCATAAATATTATAAAAGGTATCATATTTATGCTCCTTGAATCGGAATGTTACAGGAGTTATCAGCTCTTTGGGCGGTTACAGGTGAACTCCATCACCTCGCTTACAGTATTATATTTTATTCTCGTTTTGTCAAACTATAAAATTCCTGATACTCAGAACATAATCACCATTTCTGAAGGTATACAAACAGTTTCATTGCGTTTACTTCTTCTTATGCCTGTGCAGCACCATATAAAGCGATGGGGCCACAAAACGGGGGAAGGAACGCCGATACCATAAGTCCGCCGACTACCGTGACCGCGAGAGGTTTCAGCATCTCGAGTCCCTCACCTCGCATAAGGGCAAGGGGAAGAAGGCCGGCCACGGTAGTAAGGGTGGTCATCAAGATGGGGTCTCTGAGCCGTACTGCCGCCGCGACCGTAGCATAAACGTTTTTTGAGCTTAAACCGAAACAACTAAGGGTGCCTCTGTCCGGAATAATCCGAAGATAGGGTTTTGTGATATCGACGGATATGTCCGGGTTTTTCAGACCAGCCGTGTCCTCTGTTCGGCGGATGATTTCTTCCGCCAGGCTGTACATAATATCCAGCCGGTAACCTTTTACGCGGAGGTCTATATCGGATTCGGACGTGTTTTTGATTTAAAGAACACGTTTTTGTCCCTCTCCTCATACGGATAAGTACTTATTTTTTTTAGATCAAATACTTTCATTACCTGTTTCTCCTTTTGGTTTTCCTGGTTTTATCATTATTTTATTTATAATTATTGCCATGATTGTCACAAAAATAATGGTCAGTAACAGCCTTGCAAGCATGAATTTTACACCTAAAAATTGTATTTCCACCAGTTCCTGCGGAATTTTTATACAGGCCCAGGCAGAAAGAAAAATTACTATATTGAGGATACTGGCGCCTTTTTTATGGAGGCCGCTGGCGAGGGGAAACGCGACATACAGGGGGCCGGTCGGCAAAGCACCCAGTATAAACGAAAACAACATGCCCTTTATGCCTGAAGTTTTTCCAAGGTATTTTTCTATTACTTGTTTTGGCACCCACACGGCAAATAACCCCATCAATACCATTACTGCCGGGAGTATAAAGACCATCTCAAGCAGAAAATCCCTGGTATTACGGATCATATTCTGCTGTTTTTCCGGAAAAGAAATCATTAATAAAATTGATATTAAAAATAGAACGGTAAAAATAACAATATCTCTAAGTACTTCTTTCTTTTTATCAATATTTTTCTTCATACAAAAACTCCTATTAAAATCGCGATAATTAACGCTATCACAAAACTGATGCCGTTGCGTAAAAGGGCGAATTTTCTGCCCAGCTCCTTTATTTCAAGGGGCAGTGTTACCATGCCGATCATTGTTAAGGTTGTAATAAAAGCGGCCACCGCGGTTATTGATGCCCCTCCTTTAATCAGGGACGCTGATAACGGAAAAGAAACAATCGCCGGAATATGTAATATCGCGCCCAATAACGCGGCAGTAAATAATCCGGGCACGCCGGATTCCTGACCAATTAATTTTGAGATAAGATCTTTCGGAATAAACGTTAAAAATAAACCGATTAGAATTATAATACTCAGGATTGTGGGACTAATCTTGAACAATGACATAAAACCTGTTTTTAAAGCCTTTAATGTTTTTGACCTGTTTTTTAATAAGGAAACCAGCAAACAAACAAGGACAAACACATTGATAACAATCGATGTTATTGACATGGTTTTTTATCCTCCTTACTTTAATGATACTGTTTTATTAAACACACGCAGGAAGTTTTTGAGGGTTTTAACCTTTGTCCGTATCATAAAGCCCCACTCCCTGAGCGCTTTTTCTCCCGCGCGGGTCAGTTCGTATAACCGTTTGGCCGGGCCCTTTTCTTCGTGCAGCCATTGAGAAGCAACAAAGCCTTGCTTTTCACATTTCCGCAATACCCTGTATACAATGCCCGCGTCCGGATTAGTTTCCACAAAACCGCGCTTTTTTAAGTTTTCTATCAATTCATAGCCATAGGATTTGCTTTCATAAAGCAATAATAAAATGCATGCCTGTATAAAGCGGGGTGTTCTCATGTTTACGCAGTTATTTTCTTTCATCAATAAAGTTTCTTATATAGCGTGCTGCTCTATATTGATTAGTGGCTATTAATCATTACTAAAAGTGTTATATTCTTCAACCTCCAAAAGCGGATCATCAGTATATCCTGTTGGTTTTATCCGCCATGCCTCAATAAGCCTTGCCCAGTAATTTACCTTCGCGGCCAGTGACGCTATCGCGACAATTTCTTCCTGTGAAAACAAGTGCCGAATATCATCTAAAAGTTTTCCGCCAAACCTCACCGGAGTTTGAGACATGGCAAGAGCATACTGCAATGCCGTTAATTCTCTTTCCGAAAAACTGCCGACAGAGGCGATGTTTATTTTACCTTGCAGGGCTTGAAGCTCTTCTGTTGTTATTTGATATTTTTTGTATTCCCAGGAATTTACATCTATGGCAAAAGGACATGAAACATAATAAGACACCTGCATGCGCAGCAAATAGATCAAGCGGGGGTCCAGTATTTTTTTTGCTCCTTCTTCTATGTACATTTCCAGACACCCGGAAGCCAGTCCTAAATCTTGTGACCACGCGAGGATCCTGCCGGGTAAAAGTTCTTTGCCGAATTCCTTTTCTGCCTCATTAAGCAGAATTTGGGTAAAGCACGATATTTTTTCCGGCGGATTTATGAGAGCAGGCATGGATTGATCCACTTCTTTGTTCCATGCTTTTTCACCGCCGGGCAAGGGAGCGGTCTCTTCTGCCGGTTGGAAACTTTTTTTAGACGTTTGGCAACTGTTTAATAATAGAGACCCCAACAAAACAAGCATTACAAGTGTTAATAAAAAATTGTTTTTCATAATATCCTCCCGGTTTGACAAGAACCATCTTGCGCCAATAAAACGGCGTGTTTTCATTTGTACGAAGATGTCTTTTCTTTTCTGTCTCACAGATTATTCTCCGAACTCATTTCATGCAAGAAAACAGCATAATCTTTATATACCGATTGATTTAACAGAATCGTCGTATGCGATTCCGGATATGTAATAATATTATTTATATCTCTTTTTTTCGCGTAATTAACGATTATTTCTGGTGGAGTCAACTGGTCATATTCAGCGCAAAGTATCATAATTCTTTCCGGCGGGACATTCATATTATAAGATACCGGACTTGACAGGCCATAGGCCTCACGAAGAGTCCTTTCATCGCAGTATGTATTTGTGAGTTTTTTTCTGACTTCTGTGAACGCAGGATTAAATATTACTGTATT
>JAFGRV010000385.1 GCA_016934975.1 Spirochaetales bacterium
CGTTGTTCTTGCTCATCTTTCCGGGGATCCCCAACTCATCGAGGCATTTAATAAAGGAAAAGACATACACACACACACCGCATCACTCATCTTTTCCGTGGATGAAACAGCCGTCACCCCTTCCCAAAGGCGTATCGGAAAGACCATCAATTTTGGTGTCATCTACGGGATGTCCGCTTTCAGACTTGCACAAGATCTGAAGATATCCCGGAAGGATGCAGACACCTTCATTAGTGCTTATTTCAAGGAATATTCGAAAGTAAACCAGCTTAAGGAAGAAATCATCAGGAATGCGGAAAGAAACGGATATGTTGAAACGATGATGGGGAGGCGAAGACCTGTCCCCAATATCAACAATCCGAATAAAACAGTAAAAATGGCAGAACAAAGGATTGCAGTCAACACGCCGATCCAGGGGAGCGCGGCAGATATTGTAAAGATCGCCATGATCCGGGTCGTTAAAAATCTCATGGAAGCAGGCTGCAAAACCAGCCTCATTTTACAAGTCCACGATGAACTGATTTTCGAAGTTCCGGAAGAGGAAATCGAAAAAGCCGAAAAAATCATAAAACAAACCATGGAAAGCGCCATGAAACTAAAAAGCCCGCTCATTGTATCCATCGAAAAAAGCCATACATGGGGTGATTTTCACTAGTGTCATTATCCCCCATTGAGTGCTTTCTGTAAGATCTTTTTAAAAAATTGTAATATCCGATGTTTGAGAAAAAAAAATCACGAAAGAAAGAAGAAATCCCTGCTTAATTCTACCTGCGGAAGGGTCGATATTAAAGAAGAGAGGGATGGGAGTGTATTATTAATATGCCGAAGCAACAAAGATCAATCCGGGAGGATTGAAGGAGTAGTAATAATTTATGGAAAGTAGAAACATTCTATTAGTAGTAATTTGTATTTGCGCGTTCTTAGTCATTATCTTTGGTATCGGATTTGTCTGGTCTATGCCGGACAGAAACAATACCGCCGCGGAAACACCCCGCAACGATGGCAATGAAAGCGGAATGGATATATTCGAACATGTACGGGATGAAACGGATCCCCCGGGATTGGAACCCACCAGTCCGCCGACAGAACAGATGACCCTGGTTGTAGGTGAAAAAAAAGAAGACACCGGGACTGCACCTGAAGACATGGAAAATAATACCTCTAAGGACACAACTGGAACAGAAACAGGAACGGAAAAGAAAAATGATACCATAATAATCCGGGCCCCGAAAGAAGATGAAAAGGACCTTCCCACAACATGGATCGCGAAACCACAACCCACTCCCGCACCGGCAAAACCAACCACAGCCCCGAAGAAGAAACAGCAGGTTATTGAATACTGGATTCAGGCCGGTTCTTTTATCAGCAGAACGAAAGCTGATGATTTAATAGCAAATCTGGCAGAACACGGATTCCACGGTCAGATAAAAACAAAGGAAATAAATGAGGTCACCCACTTCCGGGTTCGTATCGGCCCATATAATAATAAAAAAGAGGCTCAAAAATATCTGGATTGGCTGAAAGTGCTCAATGGCATGAAAGAGAGTTTTATCTCGGAAGTTTACATAAAAAAATATGTAAATTGATACGAAGATCTGTCGATTTTTTTAGCCCCCGGTCTGTGACATATTTTTAAAAATTTATTTCAAATAATTTTAATAAAGATAGAAATATCTCCCTTTCTATGAGTATATTATAAAGGGAGATAGAATATGTGTCATTCGCCGGGATTGCATTCTTATTAAAACCTTCACACATTCTCCGGCCCGCACAGTAAAGAATTATTTTATTTACGATGTAAAAAAGCTGATTTTAATAAATGGTATGTGAAATTACATTCTACCGGTTTAAAAAGTAATATCTAAAACGCCATCTCAATTCCTTATAAATGAAAACAAGTGTTATACGTATAGATTTATTAAGGAGAGGTTAATTATGATGGAAACCACAAACACTTTCTATTCTTATTCGCCAATAACCGGGGAAAAACTTGGTCCCTTTAAAAATATGACCAGAAATGAAGTTAATTGCATTATAAAGCAGGCAAGAACAAGCCAAAAAATATGGGCACAATTATCGTTAACGAAGAGAATAAATTTTTTAATAAAAATGAAGAAAATCCTTGCGTTACATGCGGAAACATATGCGGAACAAATTCATAGAGATAATGGAAAATCACTCACGGAAGCACTTACCACGGAAATAATCCCGATCTTATCCATATTGGAATATTATATAAAAAAAGCGAAACATATCCTTAAACCGAAGAAAATCAACTTGCCATTCTATCTCTTCGGAAAAAAAGCCTTTTATATATGTGAGCCCATGGGCGTAATAGGTGTCATTGGTCCCTGGAACTATCCATTGCACCTGGTACTGGTTCCGGCAATTTCCGCAATAATTTCGGGAAACGCGGTCATTATAAAACATTCATCACAAACACCCCTTACCGGCGTTATTATTGAGGACATCATTAAAAAAACCGGTCTTCCGGAAGGTGTTATAAGTGTTATATGGGGAAAAGGCACAGCAGGTCAGTATCTCGCGGAAGGGGACATTAACAAATTATTTTTCACAGGTTCAACGGAAATAGGAAAAAAACTCGCAAAAATATGCGCGGATTCATTAATTCCGGTAGATTTGGAATTAGGTGGAAGTGATCCCTGTATCGTACTCGATAGCGCCGATTTAAAAAGATCCGCAAAAGGGATCGTCTGGGGTGCCCTCTTAAATAGCGGACAAACATGTATATCCATTGAACGGGTATATGTAACGGAAAAAAATTATCCTTTGTTATTAACATATCTGAAAGAAGCAATAAGTAACATAACAACCGGCAAAGAAGAAAATGCTGATATGGGAGTCATGACTACTCAATCACAGATAAAGATTGTAACAGAGCAATTGGAAGATGCTGTCAAACAGGGAGCAACGATTATTACAGGCGGAAAGTGTGAAAACAATATATTCCAACCGACAATCATTACCGGCTGCAATAATGAAATGACTATTATACGGGAGGAAACCTTCGGACCTGTCATCGCTTTGGTAAAAACAAAAAATGATGAAGAATCCCTGAGATTAGCGAATGACTCTCCCTTCGGACTCTCTTCCTCCATTTATGGAAAATCAAAGGAAGCTCTCGCTTACAGTAAAAAGCTTGAAGCCGGCAGCGTTGTTATTAATAATTCAATACTCTCAATCGTGGTGGCGGAATTACCCTATGGCGGTATTAAAAAGTCCGGTATCGGAAAATATCATGGTGAAGAAGGGATAAAAACCTTTTGTAATATAAAGTCCATATTAATAGATAAAGCCTATTTTAAAGAAGATTTCGCCTGGGCCCCTTATGGGAGGGACGCCTTTAAGAAATATCTTTATTTTATAAAAAAGACCTGGGGACAGGGAGGTATTTTAAAATATTTCAGCGGGCTGCCCCTTTTTTTTAAGAAGAAATAACAGCTGCCCGGAAGACCGGACTTTATTATTTGGTTATTTTTTTCCGGAAAATCCCTGCCTGCAGTAAAAAAATAGAGACTCGCCACAGCCATAAAATGAACAGTTCACTTCGGGAATTCTCACGGACCTGGGATTTCCCGGTTATCTTGCCAACCCCCTCATAGAGAAAAGTTTTTTATCCATGGTTGATGGGTAAAACCATGTCACACTACCTGTCACTGTTATTTGTTCCATGGCGTTATATAAAATATAAAACTAAAGGCCGCAGCAGATACGGTGAGTATTAAAAATAAAAGCAGGGGTAATGGCAATACTTGATAAAAACTTATAAAACAATTAAATTTAAGGTAAGTAAAATGGAGGGATGAAACAATGACTGCAGAGTTATACACAACACCTACCTGCGGATATTGCAGGAAAGCAAAGGATTATTTACGGGAATTAGGGATTAATGTCAATGAAAAAGATATCACAAAGAACCCCAAATATATGGAGGAATTTCAAAAGCGTGTCGGAGCTTCTTCCGGAGTGCCTGTCATCTTTCTTAAAGGTGTCAAAATTACGGGTTTTGATAAGAAAAAAATCGACGCAGTTCTTGGAATATAACATTGTGTTTAAACTTTTGCGTTTTAAATCCTGTTATAAAAATATCGGAGTTTTTTAAAGGTCTATAACGATAACCTGGAAAAACGAAAGGGAAAAATGCGATGAAAAAATCTGAAAAAATAATTCAGGCAAAAGAAACGTTTGGTCTAAAGGAATCCGAAACCATAAGAGAAATAAGGCGGAAAATAAATTCTTTTCTAAAAGAGTGGCACCCCGATACTGGCAAGCATAGCGCGGAAGAATGTAAAGAAAAATCAATTCATTTAATTGCCGCAAAAGAAATAATTATGAATTATCTTGATAATTATAAAATTTCTTTTAAAGAAGATGAAATAGAAAAATACAAATCTCCGGAGGAATTCTGGATGAGCCGCTTCGGCGATGATCACATCTGGAGCGACCTGGAAAAATAAAAAGACAGCCGCGATTGTTTCATTTTTTATCACGTAAACGTCTGCTCAAGGTAGATTGATTGAGTCCTAAAAAGGACGCTGCTATAGATTGATTCCCGTCCGCGACTTTCATGGCTTCCTGAATAAAAAAATCTTCCACCTCTTTCATGGTTGGGAATCGCCCTGAATAAGAAAGGGAAAAGGTATCCTGATCCAGTTTTTGCGTACCACGGTTTGTGTTTTTAATTCTTTTTTCAATATAATCTTTAAATACGGAAAGTGAAAGAATTGGGCTGTCGCATTGGCTCACGGCATCATAAACAATCGCCTGTAATTCACGGATATTACCGGGAAAATCATACATCGTGAGAAAGGTATAGAGTTGCTTTGGAATACCCGGAGGTGTTCGATTAAGTGACTCTGCAGCCTGCTTAACAAAATGATTTAATAAGTAGGGGATGTCCTCTCTCCTGTCACTTAAGGGGGGTATTTCAATATGATGAGTAATAAGTCTGAAAAACAGGTCCGCACGAAAGGTTCCTTCTTTCTGTTTATCATCCAAATTCGTATTCGTCGCCGTAATGATCCGTGCATCGGAGATTTTCACTTTATCCGAACCAAGGGGATAATATTCCCGATCCTGAAGCAACCTTAAAAGTTTAACCTGTGAGCAGTTGTCAAGATCACCGATTTCATCGAGAAACAGGGTTCCTTCCGATGCCTGTTCAATCAAGCCGGGGCGATTGGAGTCTGCCCCTGTAAAAGACCCTTTTTTATGGCCAAAGAGTGTATCGGAAAACATGGTGTCATCGAGTCCGCCGACATTAATCGGTACAAAATTACCTTTTCTATTGCTCAGACTGTGTATTGCATGAGCGATTAATTCCTTCCCTACTCCGCTTTCTCCGGTAATAAGAACAGGTTTGGGAGTCATGGCTATTGCTTCGATATATTTAAATATTGATTTCATCCTTTCACTACTCGTGATAATCTTACCGAATGCCTCGGGATGTTGAAGGTCCTTAGTGAGTACTTGTTGTTTCAGTATATTTACCTCATCCTGAAGATCTCTTATCTCCAGGGCCCTTCGGATACTTGACGTGAGACGGCTATTTTCAACGGGTTTTACAATATAATCGAACGCCCCTGCTCTCATGCAGTCAACCGCGATATTAACTTCATTTGCCCCGGTAACAACGATAACCGGTATTTCAGGATGAGTTTCTTTTATCTTTTCGAGCAATTGCTGCCCTTGAATATGAGGCATAAAAAGATCGATAACCGCAACAGAGATACTCTGTTCTTCTATAAGCGATGAAACCTCGCGACTGTCATTTAAAAAAATGAAATTATTTAAACCGTCAATTTTAAGAGCTATTTTATAGGTCTCAAGGACATCCTGTTCATCATCAACAAATAAAATCGGAAGTTTTGGTAATACACTCTTCATTGTATTCTCTTCTCCTCCTCTTTCCATGCTATCATACCATGACGCAGGCTACGCCCGTAACCCAAATAATTAATTTATCACAAGGTTGCCGTTATGAAAATTCTTGATTTCTTGTGAACCTGCGTTTCGCTATTATTCCGCATATTCTTGTAAAAAAACAAGAATA
>JAFGRV010000386.1 GCA_016934975.1 Spirochaetales bacterium
GTTACTATAGGTGAAAATCTTGATAAAATTTCAAGATTTTCGGTCCGTAACACTTAAGCGTTGGCCCGCATCTATATATTGACTCAAAGATGATTTTCAGGTGTCAGGAGAAATATAGGTTTTTTGTATTGGGCCTAAGGGCCCTAGGCCAACGCTGTGATTAATCGGATTCCTGCGAAAGGCTGAACTTTCAGTATGAATAGATGTTTAAGTAAAGAAAATATCCGGTTTTTGCTTTAATTAACACAATATCTTTTGTATATTTTTATAATGCCAAAAAAAAGTGCTTGTATTAATTTTGATTTATGTTCTCCTCATGTGTGTGATAATATTAATGGAAATTGTATTGCCGTGGGTGCATGTAAAAAGAAATTACTGGAACAGGAAGACCCTTTTGAAATTCCGAATCTTCTCTCCGGTTCTCTCTGTCATGGATGTGCAGCCTGTCAAAATGCCTGTCCATTACATGCTATTACGATTGTCTAGGAGAGTACGTCTCGGGCAATAATTCAATGATAGGTGGTGAGAGTACTCTGGTGAGAGTACTCACCTGGTCTTTTTGTACAAACCTCAAGTGCCTGATTATTTTTCAGGTGGTATCAACGCATCAAGAAGGGTTGAATTCCATTCCCCGGTAGATGAATTAAAAGCACCGAATCCTGCACAGAATTCCCAGTATGTCCAGAATATTCCCCTTGATTCTGCTTCTCTGGCAACAAAACGTGTCCATGCTGCCCGGGAGGCTATATCCGCCTTACTATAAGCACCAAATTCTCCTAAAAACATGGTCCGTCCATGGGTTGTTCCCCAATCTGCCGCAGTATCAAGATCATCTCGCACAGCGAGCTCTTGGGCGGGAGTATTTGTCCATGTTGTTCCCATCCATGCATCACTGCCATCCACCCATTCCGCACCCTGGTGGGTGAATTCAAAAGGATTGTAGTAATGAAATGTAACGATGATGTGAGGATCCTCCGGTGGAAGAATAAGATCTGCTAATCCACCGATACCGCCCCAACTTGCAGTTCCCACAACCAGCGTTCTGTCGGGATTTGTTTGGCGAATCACGGTGATGGCATCGGCAAGATACTCATTCCATAAAGCGGGTGTTAATTCATTGTTCGGTTCATTCAGGATTTCAAAATAAAGATCCTCCGGAAAATCTTTAAACGTGTCCGCGATCTGTGTCCAGAGCCCTAAAAATCGTGATTTATGCGCTGACGGATCTGTCATAATTTCCTCATAATGATGAATATTGATAATTGGTATGAGATTGTTTTCGAGTGACAAATTCACCGCCCATATGACCCGGTACATGAACAAAGTATCAATTGTATAAGGAGAATTCTCACCGGCATGAGTCGACCACCGGATCGGAATTCGGACATAATGAAAACCGGCTTTACTGATAATAGTAAAATATTCCTCTTCAAGCACCACCCCCCAATCTCCCTCTTGAGGAGCATCCAGGGCATTCCCCAGATTTATTCCTGCCCACGAGCGTGTCGGCCTGGTTTCGTAGGTGCGGGGACCGGAATTAACGTTGCACCCTGTGACTACTAAAATAAAAATAAATAGGAAACCGGGGATAAATCTTCTTTTCATGTGTATCTCCTTACGCCATGGTTTATAATAAACTTTACACCTCATTGAATGGGGATCGTCTTTGTTAAATATATCAATTTTTATTTATTTTTTCAAATGAATGTCCGGATCCTCGTTTATTATTAAAAGAAAACCACTACTATTCACGGAAGGGACTTTGCAGTCGGTCTTTTACTCATACCGCAAAGAATCAGTTGGATTTGCCTTTGACGACCGGAAAGTCAGTCCGCTTACCGTGATCAGGGCAAGAATAAAAGACCCGGCACTGGAGAGAAAAAAGATAATTGGCCTGAATTTAAAAGGAAACGGATAGTGAAAAAAGGAGAATAAACCGTTTATAATTGCGATAGAGAGGGGCCATGCGATTATATTTGCAATGCTTAATAGGATGACTATGTTTTTCATGAGTGAGAGAGTTATCTCGAAAGATGCTGCACCAAGGGCTTTTCGTATTCCTATTTCCCTGGTACGCTGCTCCGATTCATAAAAAGTGAGACCCAGGAGTCCGAGACATGCTATAAAAACAGCAAATGCCGTTGATAGTTTGAGTGCAGTATTGATTACATCAAAGAGTGATGAGTGCTTTTCTTCCATGATGGTGTTCAGAGAGGATGCACTGAACGGCGCCAGAGGGAATGTTTTTTCCCAGATTTCTTTCACTAATGCAATTGATTCTTCTCTCATATTTTCTTTAAAACGAATTGAGACAAAATCCCATTCCTGTCTTTCTTTTTGTCTGAAATAGACTAAAATAAGGGGTTGTATTTTATTTATAGGATGCATGAAATTGAAATCATTTATTAAACCTTTTACTGTTCCGAATCTTATTCCTGAGTCGAATGACATTTGTGCGATGTAAAGCCGCTTTCCCGGGGCCCTGTCCCATCCGAAGTTCTTCTTTGCAGTCTCATTAATAATAAATGTACCTATGATCTTATTAGCGTTTTTATCAGAAAAATCTTCACCTTCTAAAATATTAATGGAATACGTTTTCAGGAAATCCTTATCAATATAAATGACGTAGGCGCTTGTAAGTCCTTCAAAATCGGAAGATCCGATATCAATTTTTTGAACCTGACTGGTGTTCCATGGTATTGATGATGACCCTCCCACTGATACAATTGTTTTTTCCGCAAGGAGGTTATTTTTAAAAAGCGAATAGTTGCCTTTTGTGTGCGGTGTATTCATGTTCACAATAAGAATATTATCTCTTTTAAATCCGGGGTCTTTTGTTAAAAGAAAGAGAGACTCTTGATCTGCGACAGCAGAACAGATAAAAAGTGAGATTGAGATTATAAACTGTATAATGACGATGATTTTTCGTGTTTTTTTTGCAAACAGGTTTCTCCTTCCTTTCCACAGGGCAGTCGGCTGCGTCGCGGAAAAAAATAATGCGGGGTAAAGCCCGGAAAGAATTCCTGTGAGTAAGGTAATAAATAGAGCAAACCCTATATATTCAGGATTACGAAAGTAATCAATTATGATTTCCCGTTGAATCATCCAATTGAAAAACCTGAGGGATATTTCCGTTAATATAAGTGCTCCGATGAGTGATATAAAACTAAGAACTAATGCTTCGATAATAAATTGATATATGATCTCTTCTCGTGTAGCGCCGGTTATTTTCCTGATTGTCGCTTCTCTTCCTCTACTCGACGTCCTGGCAGTAAATAGGTTAATTACATTAAGGCAGGAAATAAACAAGATAAAAATAAAAGATAAAATGAAGAACATGATATGACGTGAATTCCCTGTTTTTTCTCCCTTCCCGGGAGGAGCGAGGGAT
The DNA here is from genome assembly GCA_016934975.1 of Spirochaetales bacterium. Taxonomy (GTDB): domain Bacteria; phylum Spirochaetota; class Spirochaetia; order SZUA-6; family JAFGRV01; genus JAFGRV01. The sequence goes on from JAFGRV010000386.1 coordinate 3,392, forward strand.
GAAAAGTAAATATCCTTTAGTTTTTCTATCATTACTTTTTTAATCATACGGTCATTCTGGAATTCCGGGAAATAGTGAGAATCCAGCTTTTTTTGTAAAATGTTAAAAGCTGCGGGAGAGGAAATCTCAAAATATGTATATGTATATGCATCAAAATCATTATCAAGGTACCCGGAAGAATAAACGGATAATAAAGTACTGAAAGATGCAAGAAGTCCGAATTGGAGATGGGAATTGGGGGGAATCTGATATAGTATGCCTGTTATGACCAATTCCACTTCCCTTTTCATTGACGAATTCTGAAAATATATTTTTCTACCAATAGGATTTTCATTGGGAAAATTTTGTTTTGCAAAATCCGGGGTAATTACTGCTGTTCCGGGTTGTGATAACGCGGTCTCGGGATTTCCCTGTCTAAGGGGAAATGAGAAAACATCAAAAACCGAAGGATCGGTAAAAAAAACCAGATGCGGTTCAAAATATTTCCTATTATGGGTATAAAGTATTCCTTCCTGGTGTGTAAACCGTACATAATTCACGATTTCCGGAAATTTCTTCTTACATATCCTCCCGATATCTGCTCCGCAATGAGTCCGGTAAATAGTCTCATAGTTTGCATTCAAAACTTGTTTCGCTACTCTGCAAATTACATCTGCTTTTTGATGAAATGTATCAAAGTTTATTTCATAGTGAATATAGAGAAAAGCTAAAAATGAATATGCCATACCGATTGACAAACCCAGAATGCTGATAATCGAGATAAAAGGATTTCTTTTCACATTCCGGATCGCAGAAATCAGGTAATTTTTAAACATAGTGTATGCGGTGCCTTTGAATATATACTATCATATTTTTGTTGTATATTCCATTACGCAGGCTACGCTCGCAACCCAAATAATTAATTTATAACGAGGTTGCCGTTATGAAAATTTTTGACTTCTTGTGAACCTGCGTTTCGCTATTATTCCACATTTTTTGTTCAAAAAAAGTGGCGGATATTCTTGTAAAAAAACAAGAATA
>JAFGRV010000387.1 GCA_016934975.1 Spirochaetales bacterium
ATCCTGGGCCAGGCCATTTCCATGGCTACCATGGTCCTGCCCATAATCCTGATCGCCGTCGGAACTGCCTATACGATCCATGTGATCAATAGATATTACGAAGATCTAATGGAAATCCGGGATAAAAAAGAGGCGCTGATTTCCACACTCCAACATGTGAGTATCCCGATTCTCCTTGCGGGAATTACGACAATTATCGGATTTTCCTCACTGGCGCTCTCAAATATTTTTGCTCTCCAGATGTTTGGCATACTCTCGGCAATTGGTATTTTATTTGCTCTTGTCCTTGCCCTCACCTTAACCCCCGCCCTCCTCTCTTTACTCCCTGTTCCGAAAACAAAGACCGTCAACAGCCATTCGAATAATCTATACGGAAAGGCTCTGGAGAAAATAGGGCAGATGAATGTCAGGCACTCTAAAATTGTTATTGCTGCTTGTATCGTTCTTGTGGGAATCGCGGCAATAGGGATACCGAATCTGACCTTTGAAACAAATACCATTTTATCCTTTAAGAAATCTTCCGAAATCCGCAAAAGCACCGAGTATCTGAACGATCAATTTACCGGAATAACCGTTATGAACATCATTGTCCGGGTTCCGGAAGAGGGGGGTATCCTGGAACCTGAAGTACTCACCCGGATGGATGGACTCCAAACATACCTGGAAGGCTTAAGAGAGTACAAAGGAAAAATCATCGACACCACGGATAGTAATTATTCACGAGGAAATCAAATCGTGGGAGGGAGCCAGTCGATTGTGACCTTTATTAAAGGATTAAACAGGGCATTTCACGGGGGTTCTCAGGATTTTTATAAGATTCCCGATGAAACGAATGAGGTTGATGTCACAACGGAAATCTATGAATACCTTCCGGAACAAGGATTACTTCTTGAAAAAGATTCCGAAACCTTCGAGGTTCTTTATGAATATGAAAAGGATAGGGATTTTATTATTAATAATGGAATAATTGAATTGGATTTTCCCGATGTGGAAAAAAGAATTATAGATACGAAAACAGGAAAAGTCCGGGATCTTATAAATGGAAGAACCTATGTCGGTCAGCTTGTTTTTCAGTACGAGAACGCGGGTAAGCCGGAAAATATCGAAAGTTTTATTGATAATGCACGGAAAACAGCACGGATAAATATCTTCATTAAGACAGCATCTTCCACACTCCTCGGTGAGATCCGTGAAAAAACCCGGGACTATGTAAAAACTCATTTCAGCGAGAATATGCGAGCAGACCAGACAGGTCTTTCAAGCCTTACCTTGTCTATCTTGCGGCTCTTGGTTCAAACCCAGGTAAGCTCGGTCCTTATGGCCCTTGTCATTATCCTCGTGATGATAACACTCATCTCCAGGAGCATCACCCGGGGAATTTTCTCGATTATTCCCCTTACCGCTTCGATAATAATAAACTTCGGTATTATGGGATGGTTTAAGATTTCCATTGATATGTCCACGGCAACAATCGCGTCTATTGCCATAGGTATCGGGATCGATTACACACTCCATTTCATGGAACGGTATAAAGTAATGATACAAACCATGGAAGGGGATCAAGCCGTCATAGGGACCTTAAAAACCACGGGACAAGGCATCCTGTTTAACTCCCTGGCTGTTGCAGGGGGGTTTTCCGCTTTACTCTTCAGCCAGATTCGAGGTAATATTTTCATGGGATTGCTCATGGCACTTATCATGATAACATCTTCCGGATTTGCAATCACATTACTGCCGGCTTTACTTTATATGATAAAACCCAAATTTCTCTTCGCTCAAGAGAAATTAAAAAAATAAAACTGATCGCTGGACATCTTGAAAAACCCTGTTTTAAACATGGTAGTTTTTAGAAGTCTACGATATTGATAAGGAGGTACAGAATGAGAAGATTAATATGGACTTTATTGCTTTTTGCCGCGGCAGGAAGCTTTGTCCCGGGTTTTGCGGAAGATCTGGATATGATTCTTAATAAAAACGAAAATCAACCCCGTCCGCCGGGAACAAAATCAGAAATGAAAATGATTATCGTCAATAAGGCCGGACAGGAACGGACACGGGAAATTCTCGCGTATTCGAAAAACGAAGAAAACGGCGATACAAAACAGGTGTTAATATTCCAGGCTCCCGCAGACGTGAAGAATACCAGATTCCTCACCATCGACTATAAAGAAGAAGGAAAAGAAAGCGAACAATACATTTATATTCCCGCTCTCCGGAAAGTCAGGACTATCGGGACCTCCGGGGGAGATGATTCAAAAACCGGTGCATTTCTCGGCTCTGATTTTACCTATGCCAATTTCTCCGCCCTCGATGCAAAGGATTTCAACATCAGCCTGGGAGAAAATGAGACTGTCGAGAACTTTGAATGTTACACTGTTCTCTTTGAAGCGAAAAATAAAGAGGTGATAAAAAATTACGGCTATACGAAAATCATCAAATGGATCAGGATCGATGAATTTACGACTATTAAAACCGAATACTTTGACAACACGAACAAACTGGTGAAGCGCCTCATCCTCAAGATGGATAAAAAGGTTGATGGAAAATACTGGACCTTTGACAGCATGACAATGTATAACCTTGAAACCGGGGGAAAAACTATCTGGAAATTTGAGACCACGGAAGTTCTCACCGAGATAAAAGATTCCTATTTTACGAAACGGTTTCTTGAAAGGGGAAGATAATGAAACATCTCACAATAAAACTGCTCTTTTCCATTCTCATGATGATTTTTCTTTTTATACCTGCCGGTGCACTGGATTTTTCCGGCTATCTGAAGCCGGGAATCTATTATACTCCTTTTTCCGAAGACCCGGAGAGCTTGTTTCCCTTCCTTGGTTTCACCAGCGGCCTTACCGTGGAGATTCCCCTGGGAGATATTTTCCTTGTTCATTCCTCTTTGGAAACATACATTAATGGCGCGGGTATCCTTACTGAAACAGACGATTCTTTCGATCTTACCATTGAGCGCTTTCTTACATTACGGGGGAATATTGCACAAGCTTTAGATTTTGTAATGGACCTGAAAGAACTCTACCTGGATTTCTATATAGAAGATTTTGATTTCAGGATCGGCAAGCATATTGTCACCTGGGGCCTGGCAGATGGAAATAATCCCACAGATCAGGTGAACCCCCGTTATATCGGCACCAGATATACATCAATCCTGAATGAACAAAAAATGGGAAATTTCATCACGGAAATCGTCTATAATCTCCCCGGAGACCTCGGCAAGATAGACGCTGTCTTTATGCCCTTTTCTTTTCCCAATATAATACCCTGGCAGGAAATGTCCATGACCATCCCGGGGGATACGACAATTGTCATGAATATGACGGAAGCAGAAGACCCGGCACTTATCCCGGAGAATATGGAAGGCGGGGCACGGGCCCTCTTTTATTTGAACAACTTTGATTTCTCTCTCAGCTACCTTACAATAATGGATCGATATATGGATGTCACAATCGAGAGCTCCTTTGTTCCCTTTCCTTCACCAACGGTAACAACAACCATCAGCCCTGCATATTTCCGGACACATAATTTCGGCCTCGACTGGGCCACCAGCTTTCTGGGACTCGATTTCCGGGGAGAAGGTGTTTTTGTCCTGACCGATGATCCGGAGGGAACTGATATGAGCATTAAAAATTCTTACCTTCAGGGAATTGTACAATTAAGCAAAACAGCCTTGAACAGCACAACAACCTTCTCCCTCTCCTGGGCACCGAAATATGTTTTACAATACAAAACCATTGATGATTACCCGGCAGAAGAACAGATGGCGGCAGAGATGATGATGCGATACAATGGACAGGCATATGAATTTGAAAATAGTGTCGCTTTCCGCGTTCAGTCGAAACTTTTACATGAAACACTCTCCCCGGAGGGTATGTTTCTCTACAATATTGCAGCCGGGGATTTTTTAGGCACCATGAGTCTCGCGTATAATATCGCAGACGCCCTTAATCTGAAAATCGGTGTCACGATCTACGGTTCCACCCTTAAAGCAGATGACCCCGCACGGGAATACGGCAACTTCTCAAAGACAGGAGTAGAGGACAAAGATGCAATTTATGCGGAACTCAAATGGAATTTCTAAATACTTTTAAATCCGCCGGATTACTATCCGGAGATTACTATCCGCCGGATTACTATCCGCCGGATTACTATCCGCCGGATTACTATCCGGAGATTACCATCCGGCGGATTCACCTCCCTTATCGCTATTTCGAAAACTGTAATAACCAATCTATCAGGGTTGTTCCTTCATATGCAAAATCCCAGGCATTATGTCCGTTAAAAAGCCTGGAATCCCACAGGTCCTGTTTACTAATCGTGATCTCCCGGTATTCCACCTCGCCGCCTGTTTTTTTCAAATACTCGTAAGCACTGCGGGATTCCGAAACCGGGACGACCCCATCTCTATCATTATGAAAGAGGAGTACGGGTATTTCCTTGAGTGCGTCAAGATCCACCCGGGGAAACCCCAAAATACCGCTCCAGATTCCGCAGACCGGCGCGATCGCCGCAATCAAATCCGGGTGCCTGCTTGCGATCCAATACGAACCAAACCCACCCATGGAATTCCCCGTTAAGTAAACCCGTTTCTCGTCTATAGGATAATACTTTTTAACGAGGGATAGTACCTGGAGAACGTCTGTCTCCGCGTCTCCGACGTACAAGCCCTGTTGGATCGGAAGCTTCTGCCTTCCGCAAGGGGCAACCATTATAACTTCTCTCTGTTCGCAGGCCTTTAATAACTGTAAATGAGCCGGTGAATAGGGATTAAGGTGGGCGGAATCCCCATAGCCGTGAAGATTAACAACCAGGGGATACTCTTTTGACGAATTAAATGAATGTGGAATGTAGATGATGTAAGAGTCGATTGTGTTGTCGACATCGGATATATATGCCCGTTCAAAAAACCCGGTAATCCCGGTAAACGCATCCTTTCCATTAATAGTGTTCCTTGCTATTTTCCTTATGATTTCCTGATCCATAAGGCGCAGAAAGACCGTGGCATTATAAATCGGAGGATTACTGTTCTGACGCCAATCCATGTACGCCTTTCCCTGTGATAACTCGGAAAGATAGAACTGGTAACGCTTTACTATCAGCATCCCCTCGTCTGTTTCAGAGACACCTTCGTCTCTCAGTTCCTGTAATGTTTTTTCAATAACATTTACTTCATCTCCTCTCACTGAAGCTCCCCCGGAGCAGGATAAAGCAATTAATAAAATAAACATACTAACAGAAATAAAAACCATAACACTTTTCATAATAACTCCTTTTTATGGATTAAAAATATGCACATTTTACCCAATGAAGTAAAGCAAATCATGTACCAACAGCTTATTCAATAAGGGTGAAAAAAAAATTGAACCTTAAAGTAAAAAAATCAGCAATTCATACGCTCTATTGCTTCCCCGCAGGTATTTTAGGATACTTTTTTATTTGTTATAAGAGAGACATCAGGATTTTTCCCTCCCACATCCCGCTTTTCATTTAAAAAACCCTTTTTTGATCAATTCTTCCTTATTAATAATAGAAAAAACAGGGAAGTGAAACAAATAAATTGACATTTCAAATTTATGATGTTATATTTTCCATAGGTGAGTTTATTCCAAAAATCGATACGTGCGGGATGAGCTCAAAAATACGTACATAAAAATACTGAGTTAAGTGAAATAAAAAAGAATGAAATTAAGAATATCACTTTTTTTAATAATTATATTA